>JAYUFP010000510.1:0-5217 GCA_043738665.1 Isosphaeraceae bacterium | reverse complement strand
CGATCCGGTCGAGCAGGGAGAGGTAGAGGTTATTCAAAGGCGTATTCGTCGGATACTTGACGTGTCGGCCCGGCTTGATCGCGCCGCCACCCTTACCGGCCAGGAGTATCGGCAGGTCGTTGTGGTTGTGGCGGTCGCCGTCGCCGATCCCGCTGCCGTAAACGATCATCGAGTTGTCGAGTAAGTTGCCGGCTCCTTCGGGGATCGATTTCAGCTTGCCGAGCAGGTACGCGAACTGCTCCATGTGAAATCGGTTGATCTTCTTGATCTTCTCGTGCTTCGCCTGGTCTTTGCCGTGGTGGGAAAGGTCGTGGTGTCCTTCGGGCACGTCGATGAAGGCGTAGCTCTTGTTGCTTCCTTCGTTGGCGTACATAAACGTACTGACGCGCGTCACGTCGCCCTGGAAGGCCAGGACCATCAGGTCGAGCATCAGGCGGATGTGCTCCTTGAAGTCGCGCGGGATTCCCGAGGGCTTCTTGACCCCTCCGAGCAGGACGTCGACGTGGCTGTTCTTCTCGGAATGGGCGACCCGCCGTTCGATCTCTCGGACGGCCGTCAGGTATTCATCGACCTTGCGTTTGTCGTTCGGACCGAGCCTGCCGCGGAGCTGGCCGGCGTCCTCGCGGACGTAGTCGAGGATGCTCCGCCGGTACATATCTCGCTTGGTCCGCTCGGCGGCCGAGAGGTGGGTCGACTGTGCCGCGAAGAGCCGGTCGAAGACGAGTCGGGGATTCACTTCCTTGGCCATCGGCGTGGTGGGCGACCGCCAGGAGATGTTCGAGGAATACGCACAGCTATACCCGCTGTCACAGTTCCCCGACTGTGCTCCCCGGTCGCAGCCGAGTTCCAGCGAGGGGAACCTCGTGTTCTTGCCGACATGAATCGCGGCGACCTGGTCGACGGAGACTCCCGCCTTGATGTTGGCGCCGTCGGTCTTGGTGGGATGGGTTCCCGTGAGGAAGCAGGCGAGCGACCGGGCGTGGTCGCCGCCGCCGTCGCCGTGGGCCGCGGCGTTGTCCTGGGCGAGACCGGTCAAGACAAGGAAATCCTCCTTGAAGGCTTTCAGCGGTTCCAGGATGTGGGGCAGTTCAAAGCCCGAACCCTCGGTCGCCGGAGTCCACGCTTCCATGTGTGCGCCGTTGGGGACGTAGAGGAACGCCATCCGCTTGGGCGCGGCGGTTACAGCCCCGCCGACGGGCGACGCGGCGGGCGCCATGGCCTCGAGCCAGGGGAGTGCCATGGCCGTCCCAAGCCCTCGCAACACGGTCCGCCGGGAAATCTGTCGGGCTCGTGACATGGCTTCAACCCCTCCCTCTACGCTTCTGGAACGGATCGCTTTTGACGATCTCCAGGATCATCTGAGAAAACTTGTACTTGTTCTTGACCGTCCCTGCCACGATTGCGTCCAGGGTGCAGGCGTCGAAATACTCGACTCCACGCCCCAGCCCGTACGTGAGCATCTTTTCGGACAGGCAGCGGACGAAATCCTTGCCTTTCCCCTTGAGAATCGCCTTCAGCTCGCGGGGTCCTTGAAACTTTTGGCCCGAGGGCAAGACTCCCGACGCGTCGACCGCGTCGGCCCCGTCCTTCACGCGCCAGGCCCCGACGGCGTCAAAGTTTTCAAGCCCGAAGCCGAGCGGGTCCATCTTCGCGTGGCAAGACGCACAGGCCGGATTGGCTCGGTGCCGCTCCATCCTTTGCCTGAGGGTTCCCGATAATTTCTTCTGATTATCCAGCTCGGGGACATTACCCGGCGGCGGCGGCGGGGGTGTTCCGAGGAATTGTTCGAGGATCCATTTCCCACGCTTCACCGGGGAGGTCCGGGTCGGGTTCGACGTCACCGTGAGGACGCTCGCCTGGGTCAGAAGACCCCCGCGTTCGCCCCCTTTGAGGGGAACTCGCCGGAACTGCTCGCCCGCAACTCCCGGGATCCCGTAGTGCTTGGCCAGGCGCTCGTTGAGGTACGTGAAGTCGGAGTCGATCAGGTCGAGCACGCTGCGGTCGTCACGAATCACCGCCGCGAAGAACATCTCGGTCTCGGTCAGCATGGCCGTTCGCAGCGTGTCGTCGAACGTCGGGAACTTGCCCCGGTCCGGATTCACGGTGCGGACGTTGCGGATTTGGAGCCACTGGTCGGCGAAGTTCTCGACGAGGGCACGCGATTTCGGGTCGCGGAGCATCCGTTTGACCTGCTTCTCCAGCGTGTCACCCGAACGAAGCTTGCCGTCGAGCGCGAGCTTGAGCAACTCGTCGTCGGGCATGCTGCTCCATAGGAAATAAGAAAGCCGACTTGCCAATTCGAACTCGTCAATCGGCAACGACCGATCCGTCGACTTGGAATCGCGATTCTGTTCGACCCGGAAAAGGAACTGGGGTGAAACCAGAACCGCCTCGACCGCGACTTGCATCCCACGCTCGAAGCTATCGCCGTTCTGCTGGGCGAGGTCGACGAATTTGACGATCCTTGCGAGTTCCCCCGGAGTGACGGGTCGTCGAAAGGCTCGGCTCGCGAATTTGGCGAGCAACTCCCGGACGACTTCCTCGCGGTTCTGCTTCGTCGGAACCTTGAAAATGAGCTTCTTGTGCGACTCGGGCAGGGGACTGTCGCCGGTCTGGATCGGCCCTTGAACCTCCATGTAGTCGATGACGAGGTTCCTGTCCCGCTGATTCTTGTCGGCGGCTTGATCGTCGTAAAAGTCGTTCAGGAAGGCGACGCCGAACTTGCGGACGCCGGCACGCAACTTGATCCGCTGCTCGAAAACCTTCGGGTCTTTCTCGATGGCCGCGACCTGAAAGGTTTTCAAAGGCTTCCCGTCGAGCTGAAAGGCCATCTTCGCCAACTCCGGCCCGGCCTGCTGGCCGAAGACGCGGGCTCGCAGGATGTATTCCGCATCCCTCGTGACCGGGTGCGTCACGGTCAGGGCCGACTCACTCGCCAAGGTGCGTGCCCAGTCGCCGTAGTTCGAGCCGCCCGCCGACGCCGGCAGATCCTCCGCCTCAAACGTTTTGATCGGCCCCAACGAGGTCCGCGGTCCCGCGACGATCGCCTGGTCGACGATCTTCTCGGCCGCGTCGAGGTATTTTTCCATCAGGATCGGTGGTAAGGTCAGGACGTCACCGATGTTGTCGAAGCCGTAGCCGACGTCGTCCGACGGGAAGTCGTCAGCCGGGCGGACGTCGATGCCCAAAAGGTCGCGGATCGTATTGTTGTACTCCGAGCGATTCAGCCTCCGGAGCGTGACGCGGCCGGGGTCGGTCTGGCTCGCGCAGTCGACTTTCGCGAGCGTCGAATCAATGAAGCGCGTGAAGGCGGTCGCTTCCGTCGGCGAGGGATGAAGCTTCTTGTCGGGGGGCATCTCCCCGGACTCGACGTATTCCTTAACCAGGTTCCAGGCCTTGCGATTGCGGACGATCGATGCTTCGTCCTTGAACGTGGACAGGTTCAGGTCGGCTTTCGGCTTCGTTCCGCCGTGACAATCGTTGCAATATTTCGCGAGGAACGGCGCAGCGTGTTTCTCGAAGCCCCCGCTCACGATCGGCTTCGTCGCGACCGTCGAATCGTCCACGGCCTTGACCGCCTGACCGACGACATTCAGACAAGGAATCGTCACGCTGAAGACGGCGGAAACCAGGACGCGGAAGAGCCTGGAACGCATGAAAGATCCTCAAAGGCAAGAAAAACTGGCAGGGCGAACGAAGTTATTCTAGCAATATTTAACATTCCCGGCGATAGCATGCTCCCAAGACGATGCTGTTATCTGAAAGAACTCGGCGACGAGCCGTTTGTGACGCAAGGGATAAGACATTGATGTCGAAAAGCCGCCCGGGAACTGAAAGACGCGTTCCCCGAAGTGACCGACCCGCGCAGACGAATCGAGCAGGCTCATGACCGGCGTTTCGGCCGAAGCGTTCCGGAATGAAATTCAAGCGAAGTCGCCCCAGAGCGCGACCTTCGCGACCGATGTCGTCGACCTGTTGGTCCGCGCCGCGGTGGGTGTCCGGGCGAGTGACGTCCATCTTCAGCCCACGGCCGACGGATTCGAGGTGCGTTGGCGCATCGACGGCGTTTTGCAATCGGTCGCCGTCTTACCGGCGTCCGTGGCGCCCAAGGTGGTCGCGAGGCTCAAGGTGCTCGCGGAGCTCTTGACTTACAAGACTGAGATCCCCCAGGAAGGACGAATCCGGAACGGGGCCGCCGACGCCGAGATGCGATTGAGCACGTTCCCCACGATTTTCGGAGAGAAAGCCGTCCTCCGCTTTTTCGCCGCTTCCGGCCACCTTCAGCGCCTTGATGCGCTTGGGCTCCCGCTCGAAATCCAGGAAGGTCTGCGGCGACTTCTCGGAGCCACCTCCGGAGCGATCCTCTTCAGCGGACCCGCCGGAAGCGGCAAGACGACCACGATTTACGCCTGTCTCCGCGAGCTCGTGGTCACGACCGGCGGCCGTCGCAGTTTGGCGACACTCGAAGACCCCGTTGAGGTCCCCGTCGCGGGAGTCGCGCAGAGCCAGGTGAACCCCGGCGTGGGCTTTTCCCTCGAAGTCGGCCTACGTTCGCTCCTGAGGCAAGACCCCGAGGTGATCGCCGTCGGCGAAATCCGCGACCGCGAGACTGCGGAGGTCGCTTTTCAGGCCTCACTGACCGGCCACCTCGTCCTCAGCACGTACCACGCCGCGAGCGCCGCGGCCGTCGTGGGTCGGCTCAGTGACATGGGCATCGAGCCTTATTTACTCCGTAGCGGACTGCTTGCGGTGATCGGCCAGCGGCTCGTTCGAAAGCTCTGCGAATGCGCCCGTCCCGGTGACGACCCGAAAGGCCGGTTCGGCTTGAACGCCGACCGATTCCAGGTTCCCGTCGGATGCGAGCTGTGCGACCGGACCGGCTATCGCGGCAGGCTCGTCCTCGCCGAAATGCTTGTACCCGAGCCCACCGAACTGGGGAGGGCGATCCTTTCCCGGAGCGACGTCTCGCGACTGGAAGCCCTTGCCATCGAGAGCGGGATGGTCAGCCTCTGGCAGCGCGCCAGGATCGCCGTCGAGGAAGGACTGACGTCCCCCGCGGAAGTCACACGAGTTCTCGGCCTCCCTCCCAAACAAATCGTTGACGAATCCTCTCGAGAGGGTTGACAGCCTCTTACAATTGTGGTGAGATGCCATCACAAATGTCAGAGGTTGTGGCCGGGAGAGTCGGAATGACCTCTCTCGGCGCGAGAATGGGGG
>JAYUFP010000509.1:0-5223 GCA_043738665.1 Isosphaeraceae bacterium | reverse complement strand
TGGACCGGTTGCTCGATTTCGAGCCGAGCGTTCGGCGTGAGGCCCCCAAGAACCGCGCGCAGCTCCTCCGCGAGTTGAAGCAATCCGTGAGACGCGACCTGGAGAACCTGCTCAACACCCGGGTCCGCGCGTCCCCCTGGCCCTCCGAGTTGAAAGAGCTGAAGCTGTCGCTGGTCAACTATGGGATTCCCGACCCGACCGGGGCCTCACTCGGGACGCCTCGCGAGCGTGAGGAGTTCTGTCGGAACATCGAGAAAACCATCGGCCTCTTCGACCACCGCCTGAAGAAGCTCCACGTCGAGCTCCTCGACCAGTCCGAGAAGCTGGAACGCACGATCCGCTTCCGGATCGAGGCGATGCTCCAGGCCGAGCCCGCCCCCGAACCGCTTGTGTACGACTCGACGCTCCGGCTCACCACCGGGACATTCGAACTCAAGGGCAAGGGCGACCGGGATGAGTGACGAACTGCTCGAACTCTATCATCGGGAACTCGACCACCTCCGTCGCCAGGCCGGGAAATTCGCCGAGGATCATCCTAAGATCGCCGAACGCCTCCGACTCGGCCCGGACTCGACCGAAGACCCGCACGTCGAGCGCCTGATCGAAGGTTTCGCCTATCTCACCGCCCGGGTCCGTCAGAAGCTCGAAGACGAGTTTCCCGAAATCTCGGGCGCGATGCTCGACGTGCTCTACCCGCACTATCAGGCCCCCGTGCCGCCGATGTCGGTCGTGCAGTTCCGCCTCGACCCGGAGCAGGTTCAGCTCACGACCGGGCAAGTCCTGCCCCGTTTCACCGAGATCGAGACCGAGCCGGTTCACGGCGAAGCCTGTCGATTCCGCACATGCTACCCCGTGACGCTCTGGCCGCTGGAGGTCAAGCAGGCCGCCCTGAGCCAGGCCCCGTTCGTCGCCCCGACGTCGCCGTTCACGCCGGCCGCCGTCTCGGTCTTGCGGCTCGCGCTCGGCGTGCTGACCACCGACTTGAAGGTCGCCGACCTCGGTGTCCGCTCCCTCCGCTTCTTCATCAAGGCCCCGACGCACGCTTTCACAATCTATGAACTGATCTTCAACCACGCCCTCGGAGTCGCCCTCGCGGGCTCCGCCAGGGACGCGCAACCCGTGATCCTGGGCAAGGACTGCCTCCGCCCGGTCGGGTTCGAGGCCGACGAGGGCATGCTCCCGTACCCGTCGCGGTCGTTCATCGGCTACCGGCTCTTGACCGAGTACTTCGCGTTCCCGCAGAAGTTCTTGTTCTTTGATGTCACACTGCCCCCGCTTGAAAACCTGTCGCGGCTGGGTTCACAGCTCGAGCTCTACCTCTATTTCAACCGGTCGATCCCGGAGCTGGGACGGGTCGTCAACGCCGAGACGTTCCCGATGGGATGCGCCCCGGTGGTGAACCTCTACCGGCAACGCGCCGAGCCGATCGCGCTGAATCAAACGTCCGTGGAATGGCAGGTCGTCCCGGACCGGCGGCTCCCCCTGGCCCACGAAGTTTATTCAGTTGACCGCGTGGTCGCGACGCCTCCGCAGGGCGACCCTTCGGACTTTCAGCCGTTCTACTCCGTCAAGCACGCGCGATCCCGCGGCGACCGCGGCGCGAGGACGTTCTGGCACTCCACTCGCAGGCCCGCCGTGGGGACCGCCGCGCTGGGGGACCGCGGGACCGAAGTCTTTCTCTCGCTCGTCGACCTCGACTTCCGCCCCTCCGCGCCCGCCGACTGGACGCTCGACGTGGAGACCACTTGCCTGAACCGCGACCTCGCCGCCGACCTCCCCTTCGGCGGCGACCAGCCGAGGCTCCAGCTCCGCGAGGGGAAAGGCTTCGTATCGAAGATCTCCTGCTTGATCGCCCCGACCAAGGCGCTTCGGCTCCCTTCCCGCCGGGGGCACCTCTGGAGACTCGTTTCACACCTCTCCCTCAACCACCTCTCGCTCACTGACGACCCGAAGGCCGAATCGTTACGCGAGATCCTTCGCCTGTATGATTTCCTCGACTCCGAGGAAACCCGCAACCAGATCGACGGGATCGTCGGAGTGTCGAGCAAGCGCGTCGTCGGCGGACTGCGCACGGGAGGCCCTGTGTCATTCTGCCGGGGGCTCGAAGTCACCCTCGAATTCGACGAGGAACGGTTCGGCGGCGGTGCGCTGTTCCTGTTCGCGAGCGTAATCGAGCGGTTCCTCGGACTGTACTGCACCACGAACTCATTCTCGAAGCTGGTCGCCCGCGTCAAAGGGCGAAAAGAGGAGCTGAGACGATGGCCCCCGAGGGTCGGCGAGAACATCCTGGCCTGACCGAGACGCTGTACCGCAGCCCCGACCGGTTCGACTTCTTTCAGGCCGTCCGCCTGCTTGAACATATTGAACGCGAGCGCACGCGCGACGACCCGGATGCAAGGCGAGCCTGGGTCGGCCTCGACGCCGACCCTCGGAACGAGGTGGTCCGTTTTCGGGCACACACCTCGCTCAGCTTCCCCGGGGGCGAGGTCGTGCAGATCGATGCGCGGCCCGATTCACCTCCCGAGATGGTCGTCTCGTTCCTCGGGCTCGCCGGTCCGTCGGGGGTTCTTCCGCGCCACTACACCGAGCTCTTGCTCGTCCGTCTCAAAGAAAAGGACTCCACCCTTCGCGACTTCCTCGACCTCTTCCACCACCGCTTGATCTCGCTCTTCTTCCGCGCCTCGGAGAAATACCGTCTCCCCGCCGGTTTCGAGCGTTCGAGTCTGGACGACCCGACCGGCGAGCCGGACATGGCCACGCGAGGGTTTTTCAGCCTCGTCGGGCTGGGAACTAAGGGGCTCCGGGATCGGCTCCAGGTCAGCGACGACCTCTTCCTTTACAATGCCGGCCACTTCGCCCACCACCCACGCTCGGCCGTCGCACTTGAGGCGCTGCTCGGCGATTTTCTGGGAATGTCGATCGCCGTCTTGCAACTTCAGGGGCAATGGCTGTCCCTCGATCCCGACGACCTCGCGGTGATGCCTAACCCGTCGTTTCCGGACGGTCGCAACAACAGCCTGGGAATCAACTTCGTCGTCGGGGAACGGGTCTGGGACGTTCAGAGCAAGATCAGGCTCCATGTGACCGGCCTCTCCTGGCCGGAGTTCCGCTCCCTGATGCCCGACGGCGACCGGCTCCTCCCCCTCTGCCAGGTCACGAGGCTCTACGTCGGCCAGGAGCTTGATTTTGACGTCCAACCCGTCATGAAGCCCAAAGAAGTTCCCTGGACTCGGCTCGAACCCGAGGCCGATCCCGGCCCCCGCCTGGGTTGGAACACCTGGGTCCGCACCGATCCGTTCACCCGACCGGTGGACGACGCCGTGTTCGCACCGGGGCAGGTCTGATCAAGGGAATGGCCAATGACCGATGGCCGATTGGATCGATAAGCCCTGTCTTGGTTCGATCCATCCTTCGCTATTCCCCGTCTTCCCTCATCTGCCATCCGTCATCCGGGCTAAACCGGACATCGATCATTGGCAATTGCCCATCGGCCCCTTGACCTAAACCCATTCTCGACTGAGCTTTCCGCAGATGGTCCTCATAATCTGAAAATTCCGCCAAAACCGGACAAGTCCTCGCACCGGTGGGACCGATAAATAAGGCATCGACGGGTAGAAGGTTCAGGCCCGGTCGTCGCGAGTCAGTTCCCCCGACCGGCTCAAGGCGGTCTTGGAAGTGGAGAGGGCGGCGTTATGAAAACGAAGGGCTTATCCGTCATCTTCTTCCTGTCGATCATGGCCGATTGCGGCTGGGACCGATCGGCCGCGCGGGCCGAAGACTTGGAGCTTCCGCCGCTGCCGAACGCAGGTTCGGTGATCCCGCTGGAACACATGCACAGTCGCGTCGCACCGGCCCCCGCAATTCCGCTCTCACAGGCGTCACCCTCGTCGCAGGGTTCCGTGGGATGGATCGCCCCATCGGCTCAATCGAGTCGACCCGATCACTCGGCGGTCGGTCAGCTCCGCAACCCGTTCCAGTGGGATAATGGTCAGGAGGTCCACAAGGGACTTCTCGGCCACATGAGCGCGCCTCGGAAGACGGCCGTCATGGTGCCCCCCTCGTCGCAAAGGGGATACGGCGGGTATCCGGGGGCTGGGCCGGCCTTGGCCCCGGGCACTCCTCCCGCGATGGCCGCAACGCCGCCGGGCTCAGCGGCCGGCGCAGGATCGGCTTCCGCGGCACCGCCTTCGACCACTGCCACCACTCCGGAGACGGCCGCCGCCATCGCCACGGCGACGGACGCGGGCGGTCCGGGATTCGGCGGCGGCGTGGGTGCCACTCAAGAACTCTTCCCGATGATCGGCGACATGAGCCCTTACCGGTTCAACGCCACCGGCGGTCGCATCGCCTCGGCGGCAAACAAAGACCCAGGGACACCCGTTGTCCCGCCGCCGCCTCCCGGTAACCGGGCCGGGCAACTCTTCTACCCGTCGGTCCGGATCTTCAAGGTCTCCGAGAACATGTCTCCGCGGCCGCAGGACCGCATCTTCTTCAGCTTCCATAACTTTTACGACGTGAACCAGGATATCAACCGCGACTTCAGGGTGCCGGTGAAGAACATCACCGCGGCGCGGTACTTCTTCGGCTTCGAGAAGACTTTTAACGACGGCAAAGGTTCGTTCGGCCTCAGGGTTCCGATCGACAACGTCGCGGGCGTGAGCACGCTCAGCGGTTTCAAGACCCCCGGGTCGACCGCCATGGGCGACATGACCGTCTTCGGCAAATACATCCTCGAACAGAATAAAAAGACCGGCAGCCTCGTCTCGGTGGGCCTGGCCGTCACCCCGCCCACCGCCCCGGGACGGTTCGCCGGCGCGCCCTGGACGTTCGGCTTGAACTCCACCTACATCCAGCCGTTCATCGGATTCATCTGGAACCACGGGGACTTCTACGTCCACGGCTTCAGCGCGTTCGACTTCCCCACCGGCGTCAATGACGTCGCCCTCATGTACAACGACATCGGCTGCGGTTATTACCTGTTCAAGTCGAACGACGCCTCGCGATTCATCACCGCCCTGGCACCGACGTTTGAGGTGCATGTGAACTCGCCGTTGAACCACCGACAGTGGTACAACCCGTTCGACCTCGCCGGCGCGGCGGACGTGGTGAACCTCACCTACGGAGTGAACATCGAGTTCCTACGCCGTGCCATCCTCTCAACGGCACTCATCACGCCGGTCACCAGCCCGCAGCCATTCTCCGCGGAGCTCGCCGTCATGTTGA
>JAYUFP010000508.1:0-5224 GCA_043738665.1 Isosphaeraceae bacterium | reverse complement strand
GATGTCGAGCGCACGATCCGGTAGATGGACCCGGTACGACGAGGTCGGCTCCCCTCGAAAATCGGCCCCGATCACTCGCAGGAGGTCGCCGATCGGCTCACCCGGGTTCAAGCCCATCAGGGCGGTGGCACCCGCGTCGAAGGTGTAAGGTCCGCGCGTGAAGTAGCCCGCGCAGCCTCCGAGCTTGGCATGGGCTTCGAGAAGGGCGACACGCAGTCCCGACCATTGAGCGAGCGCGGCCGTCGCCAGGCCGCCGACCCCGCCTCCGACCACCACGAGATCGAATTCATCCTCGTAAGCCGCCATGCCGATCCTTTCTCGCCCGACCAAGGCCCGCGGGAACACTTTCTGATCTCGTTATAGACGCTCGGCACCCTTTGCACGGTTTTGAGAGCGGTTTCCACCCCGGGGCGGTTTCATTTTCGATGTGGAGTTCTCAAGATCCCCGATGCCCAATGGTCAATGTCCAAGAAACGAGACCGCATTCCTCCCCAGACCCCTTAGTCTTCCTTCGGTCATTGACCATCGGGCATCGTTCCCACGCGATTGACGACTCAGACTCGGGCGGCCCCTTAGTCTTCGTTCGGTCATTGACCATCGGGCATCGGGCATCTCGGTCCATCGAAACCGAAACAGCCCTGGTTTCCACCCCCTTCACGGTTGCGTTTGGGGACCTCGGCGCGGCAAGATACGTTCCGTAGGAGTGGCAAACCGGACTTTTGACGACACTCAATCGCCCCAAGATCGGCTCGAATTCAAATCGACTTCTGTCGGTCGTCACCCTGAAGTCCCAGTGAAATGGCGGAGTCGGTTCCATGTCAGGGTTCGTGAAGATGGCCACGCTCGACCAGATTTCGCCAGGGGAAGCCTTGGAAGTCGAGCACGAGGGGCGAATCTACGCCTTGTTTAACGTCGGAGGCACGATTCACGCAATCGATGGCGTGTGCCCTCATCAAGGTGGCCCGCTCGCCGACGGCGTACTGGAGGGAACCTGCGTCTCCTGCCCGTGGCACGGCTGGCAATTCGACGTGGTCACCGGCAAAACTCCGCTCGGCCCCAAGATCAAGCAAGCCGTTTACGAGGTGAAGATCGAAGGTCAGGACGTTTTCGTCTCCGCCGTTTGAGGCTCCCTCTCTTCGAAATGACTCCGCAGCCGAGGCCGATCCGCTCTCCCCGGGTCGCGACCGGCCGAGATTCGACGCTCGACTCACGACCCCAATGGTCCCCACGGACCCCAAGACCGGTGACCCACTTCCGCCCCTTCCGAAACGCCGATTCTCCTGCGTTGACGGCGCTCTGGAACAAAGGAGCCCCGGCCTCCGGCGCGGTCCGTCCGTTGAAGGTCCACGAATTCGACGAACGGGTCGTCGGTACCCCCACATTCGACGCCGACGGCTTGATCGTCGCCGAGCGCGACGGACGGCTCGTCGGTTACGTCCACGCCGGCTTCGGACCCAACGACCCGGCGGACGACCCGCCGTTCCACCTCTTGAAGACCTTCGGCGCGGTCGGGATGCTCGTCGTCGACCCTGAATCGACCGACCCCGAATTCGAGAAGCGGCTCATCGACGAGGCCGTGGCGTACCTCCGCGAGCGGGGTGCCGGGGTCATCTACGCGGGCGGTCAGTTCCCCCTCAACCCGTTCTATTGGGGGATCTACGGCGGGAGCGAGTGGGCCGGCGTGGTCGGCTCGCACGTCGCCTTCCACCGCGCGGCGGCCCGGGCCGGTTTCGAGCCCGTCAGCACCACCCTCCTCTTCGAGGCGGACCTGACAGGTGCCCCCGAATTGCGAGACCCCCGCGGCGTCTTGATCCGTCGCATGACCCGCCTCGACGTCGCCGAGGACGCGATGCCAAAGAACTGGTGGGAAGCCATCGCCATCGGCGACTTCCGCCCCACCCACCACCGGCTCGTCTCCAAGGCCGACGAGACCGAGCTTGCAAGGGCCACGACCTGGGACATGACCTGGTTCGGACGAAAGGACGGCCGCACCCGGATCGGCCTCTTCGACATGGAAGTCCACCCCTCGCATCGTCGCAAAGGGTACGGGCGCCATCTCGTCAACGAAATCCTCCACTTGGCCCGTTCGCAGTCGATCGCGGCCATCGCCGTGCAGACCCGGTCGACGAACACCGCGGCCCTGGCCCTGTATCAGACCCTCGGCTTCGACGCCGTCGAGACCGCGACGCTCTACCGCCTGCCCGGGGGAAGTTCGACTCGTCCCGGGTGAGCGTTGTTGTAGAATAGGTCGTGAGGACCCTTGCCGGGACAAATCTCCGGACGGAACGACACGATCCGACTCGACGAATACCATGGGACGACGACCACGCAACCGACTGGAACTCCGCGCCGAGGCCGAGGCCGCCGAACGGCTCGGCATCAACAAGGCTCCCGAACGGAAACCGAGGTCCGACGTCCCGGAACTCCGCCCCAAGCCCGGTCCGACCGCCCGGATCCGCGTCGTCTGGGCGGTCTGCGACATCGGCGGACGGACCGTCGCCACGTTTGACTACATCGACAAACTCCAGGCCGAAGCCCTCGCGAAGGAGCTCAAGGCGAGAGGAAAAGGCGAGCACTTCCTCCGGTCGCTCAAGGAGCCGATGGGCTGAGCGGAGCGGTCTTTCGCGGCTGTGTAGCTGATTCATGACCCAGCTCGCCCGAGGCGACGAATCCCCATCGGTCGCCAAGGCGATGGTCGAGACCCAGCCTACAAAGAGCCGAGTCCCGACGACGCCCCGGTCACCAGCGTGGTCTGAAGCATGAGCTGGTGAACTCCGTTCGGGGCATCGGTGTCGAGGACAATCGTGAAGCCGTCAACGGTCCCACGCACGGGGCAGTTTCATTCTCAACGGGAGTGCGAGGCTCCCGCCGAGCCGTCAAGCGTCGGGGAGGCATGGGAAAGCTCGGCAAGAGACTCGCTCTCCCGAAGCCGCCAAATTCCGAGAATGAAACGGCCGTGGTCCCACGCGGTTCGCGGTTGTCCGTGGATGGGTTAAGTGAGTAGAATCATTTGACCTTGGAACAGCCGGAATCCGGCAATGCGGATGAACGCAGGCACCGAGCACCCGCCAGGAAAGAGGACAGACGTGGCCAGCACCGAGCAAAAAGCGACCGAGACGAAAACCCGCCCGTTCACCGGAGCCGACGTTCTGGTCGAGTCCTTGGTACGGCACGACGTCGATGTGATCTTCGCCTACCCCGGCGGGGCCAGCATGCCCATGCACCAGGCCCTCACCCGCTTCCGCGACAAGATTCGCACCATTCTCCCCCGCCACGAACAGGGCGGCATCTTCGCCGCCGAAGGCTACGCCCGCGTCACCGGCAAGCCCGGCGTCGTGATGGCGACCTCCGGCCCGGGTGCCCTAAACCTCGTCACCGGCCTCGCCGACGCCAAGATGGACTCGCTGCCGATCGTCGCCATCACCGGCCAGGTTCCGACCCATGTGATCGGCACCGACGCGTTCCAGGAAACGCCGATGGTCGAGGTCTGTCGGGCCATCACCAAGCACCACTATCTCGTCCAGAACGCCAAAGACATCGCCAGGGTCGTCAAGGAAGCCTTCCACCTTGCCAACTCGGGAAGGCCCGGCCCCGTCCTGATCGACATGCCCAAGGACGTCCAGAACACCCTCGTCGCCAATCCGGATTACCAGGTCGCCATGGACCTCCCCGGCTACCGCCTCCCGCCGGCGCCGACCCCCGAGAAGATCCGCGCGGTCCTCGCCGCGATCAAGGCCAGCAAGCGCCCGATCATCTACTGCGGCGGAGGCGTGGTCGCCTCCAACGCCTCGGCCGATCTCCGCGAGTTCGCCGCCAAGACCGGCATCCCCGTCGCCATGACCCTCCAAGGCCTCGGCACCTTCCCCAGCGACCATTACCTGTCGCTCGGGATGCTCGGCATGCACGGCACGGTCTACTCGAATAACGCCATCAACGAGGCTGACCTGTTGCTGGCGCTTGGAGTTCGGTTCGACGACCGGGTGACGGGCAAGCTCAGCGAGTTCGCCAAGCACGGCAAGATCGTTCACGTCGACATCGACGCCTCCGAGATCAACAAGAACAAGACCGCGCAGATCGCAATCAACACCGATGCCGCCTCTTTCTTGAAGGCGGTCAACCCGCTCGTCGAGCGCGGCGATTGGCGAGACTGGCACCAGCAGGTTGACGCCTGGCGCGCGAGCGACCCGATGACCTACGACCAGCGCGACGACGCCATCCTCCCCCAGTACGTCATCGACCAGTTCTCGCAACTGGCGAAAGGGGACTTCATCATGACCACCGGCGTCGGCCAGCATCAGATGTGGGCCGCCCAGTGGACCAAGTTCAACGAGCCCCGCACCTGGGTCACGTCCGGAGGCCTCGGCTCGATGGGCTTCGGCCTCCCCGCCGCGATGGGAGCCCAGGCCGCGTTCCCCGACGCCCTCGTCGTGGACGTCGATGGCGACGGCAGCTTCGTGATGAACATCCAGGAGCTCGCCACCTGCTTCTGCGAGAGCCTTCCCGTCAAGGTGATCCTCCTGAACAACCAGCACCTCGGAATGGTCGTCCAGTGGGAGGACAGGTTCCACGCCGGCAACCGAGCCCACACCTACCTCGGCCCGATCGACCACCCCGAAGCCACCGGCGAAGGCGCGGGCGAGTTGCCCGACGTCACCTACCCCGACTTCGTGACGATCGCCAAAGGGTTCGGAGTCGCCGCCCGCCAGATCCGCAAGAAAGCCGACGTCGTCGATGCCCTCAAGGAGATGATCGCCCACAAGGGGGCGTACGTCCTGGAAGTCCTCATCCCCTATCAAGAGCACGTCCTGCCGATGATCCCGGCGGGGGGGACTTATCGGGATATCATTAAGAGCTGAGCCGGGAAGAGACGTCGGCCGTCAGACAACGGGGCTTCTGAGACGCGGACATGAAGCCGAAAGTCTACATCGAGACGACGATTCCGAGCTACCTCACGGCATGGACGAGCGGCGACTTGATTCGCGCCGCCCATCAGCTCTTGACGAAGGACTGGTGGACCCGGCGGCGCGCCGATTTCGATCTCTTCGTCTCTCAGGTTGTCCTCCAGGAGATCGCCCCGGGAGATCCTCTCGCCGCTACGGAACGCCTACAGGCCGTTCATGACCTACCGATTTTAGACGTGACGGAAGAGGCGATTCTCCTGGCCGAGGATCTGATCCGCGAGGGTTCGCTCCCGAGAAAAGCGGAACTCGACGCCCTTCACATC
>JAYUFP010000507.1:0-1613 GCA_043738665.1 Isosphaeraceae bacterium | reverse complement strand
ACTTTATGTCGCAAAGTTTTTTATGGTAGCTGTGTGGACAATGGGGACGCGATTGTCAACAATAGTCGCGTCCCATTGATGGCTCCCGAGAGGGACTTGCGACGAACGCAGGCTGGTCGGTGTCGGCGAATTCTCGCCGGGTTTTCCACGGCCTCCCCGACTCAACCAACCGCCCATGACGACACCCACCTTGGCCGAGACCGATTGCAGGCTTTTGTCGGAATACCTTCGACAGGCCCGTCAACAGGTGGATGAGGCCCTGGAACGCCGGCTCCCCGAAGAGTCCGACGACTCCTCGGCATTCTGTCCCGCAAGGCTCGCCAGGGCCATGCGTTACAGCGTGATGGCCGGCGGCAAGCGGCTCCGCCCGGTCTTCGCCCTGATGGCGGCCGAAGCCTGCGGCGGGAATTCCGCGGCGGCCCTCCCCGTGGCCTGCGCGGTCGAGATCGTTCACACGTATTCCCTGATCCACGACGACCTTCCGGCGATGGACGACGACGACCTGAGACGCGGTCGGCCGACCTGCCACAAGGCGTTTGACGAGGCGACCGCCGTACTCGCGGGAGATGGATTGCTTACGTTCGCTTTCGAACTGCTCGCTCGCGAAATCCACCCGGCCCATGCAGCAATTGATTGCGTGCTTGCACTTGCTCAAGCGTCGGGACCTGAGGGGATGGTTGGCGGGCAGATGGCGGATCTTCAGGCCGAGGGGAGCACGGAGGGGACTCCCGAAGCGCTCGAGGCGATCCACCGGAGGAAAACCGGGGCGCTGTTGCGGGCGTCGTTGAAGATGGGGGCGATCACGGCGGGGGCTTCGGCTGAAAAGCTTGCCGCGCTAGACGTTTACGGCAGGGCCGTGGGTCTGGCGTTCCAGATCGTTGATGATTTGCTGGACGTGCAAGGGGATGAGGTGAAGCTGGGCAAGCGGGTCGGCAAGGACCTGGGCCTGGGCAAATGGACGTACCCGGGGTTCTTGGGGGTGGACGGAAGCCGCCTGCGGGCGAAAGAACTGGCCGACGAAGCGGTGTCCGCGCTGGCTGTCTTTGGCAATCGCGGCGATCGACTTCGGGCGCTGGCCCTGGATCTTCTCGAAAGGGATCGCTGATGAGCGGCAAGATGTTGCCAAGGGTAAAAACGCCGGCCGACCTCAAGGCCTTTTCCGACGTCGAGTTGGTGCAGCTCGCCAGCGAGATGCGGGACGCGCTGATCAACGTGGTGGGGCTCCGCGCGGCCCACTTCGCGAGCAACCTCGGCGTGGTGGAACTTTGCCTGGCACTTCATCTTACGTTCGATTTTCGCGACGACCGCCTGATCTGGGACACCGGTCACCAGATTTACCCGCACAAGCTGATCACGGGTCGCGCCGCGGAACTGCCCACGATCCGGACCAAGGGGGGGCTGATGGGCTACCCCAACCCCGCCGAGAGCGAGTTCGACCTTTTCATGACCGGCCACGCCGGCTGCGCCCCCTCCACGGCGCTGGGGTTGAAGGCGGGCGACGACCTGGTGGGCCACCCCGAACGGCACTCCGTCGCGGTGATCGGCGACGGCGCGTTCCCCTCGGGCATCGTCTTCGAAGCGCTTAATAACGCGGGGGGTCTTCAGAAGAAGTT
>JAYUFP010000506.1:0-1614 GCA_043738665.1 Isosphaeraceae bacterium | reverse complement strand
AATCCCCTCTTGATCCCCTTGCCCTGCCTCAGGCGCGCGACCTCGTCGAGATCGACCACGGACACCTGGGCGGACCCCAAGGCGACGTCGCGAATTCCATCGGACGTAAGCGGAACCTTGAAGGCGACCAGCGCCGGGCCGTTGGGGGTCTGGACCACGACGCCGAAGTCGTTCCAATCGCAACCCTGCATGTCCGTGTCGTGGTTCGCCTGGCCATCGACGATCAGGCCGATGCGAACGAGTCGGCTGATCGCGTCTACAAGCGAATCCTCAGCTTCCTCGAAGAGGAGTTGCTTGAGGAGCTTGAGATCGGGGTTGCCGGCGGGCTCCCCGTGCTTCAAAGCGCACGCCAGGAACAACTCCTCGACAAGCTGGAAGTTCTGGAGTGCGGCATCGAAGAGCGAACGGAGACGATCGCCAATCACCGGGTCGCCATCGGGCTCGACGTCTTCCTCTTGCTCGACGTCGTCGGCTGGCGCGGTCAGACGGTCCAAAGCCTCTTGCGTCGGGATACGGAGCACGCGAAGGGCCGAGATCAACGTCAACTCGGCAGACGAGGGGGGGTCGTTCACGACACGCGCGGCGGGTTCGGGCTCGGCGTCTTCCTTGGCGGTCGCCATCAAGGCGCGGACGGCGCGAACCCCGTCGAGGTCCGACGCCCGGAAGGTCGCGACAACGGCGCGTTCGGCGGGAGTGAGATCGACCTCGTCGGGCTCGTGCCTCCGGCCTCTCCGATGGTACGCCGACAGAACGTGCGCGGCATCGGTGACGCCGATGTCAAGCGCCCGCAACACCCTGATGACGGAGTGCTCGCCCTCGGTGACTTCGCCGTCGGATTTGGACGAAAGCAGCCAGTTGAGGACCTGTCGAGGCGAAAGCCCCATGTACCGGGTCACGGAGATGAGCGAAAAGTCGTCGGTCGTGAAGACGGACGGGTCGGTGATCGTCTCGACGAGGGCGTTCGGCTGCGTTGCGGTGCTCATGGTTCGATCCTTGATTGAGATGGCCGAGATGAGGGTGATCGACCCGGCCGAACGCTCGGCCGGGCCGTGACGGTCTGTCAGCGGGCGGGTTGCTCGGTTTGGGCGACGATCTCCGCATGGCCCGCCCGTACGTCTGCCGGCGACCAGTCGGCCACCCGGCCGGGCAAATTGTTAGCCTTCCCCCAGGCGACCAAGTGGGACCAGACGTCCCAGCCTTGTTCCTCACCAAGCCGCTTGGCGACGGCGATCAACTGGCGGCCGTCGCGGGGCGGCTGATCCTGTTGCCCGTTGTGCCCGTTGCGGTTGCCGTACCCGTTGACCGACGGCCGCGCGGGCGGGGCCTGATAGCCATTGCGGGCCGGGGCGGGCGTGGTCGGTCGAGGGGCGGGTTGCTCGGCCTGGCCGTCGCCGAGCTGGTCGGCGACCGACTGCTCACAGACCGCGAAGGCGCGGCGGATCGCATCCGACAGCGCCGCCGGGTCGTCCGAGACGTCGAACGACAACGAACAACTCGCGCCCTCGGACCCATAGTTCGGCTTGCCGATCTTGCGGCAAACGTCCACGGTCAATTTCATGATGATCGCTCCTGGAATCGACTCGGATACGATATCCCGCCCGGCGACCAGCCGGG
>JAYUFP010000505.1:0-1615 GCA_043738665.1 Isosphaeraceae bacterium | reverse complement strand
TACCCCATCGCGCATCAGGTCGCCGGGTTGCTCCGCGAGGGCCTGGCGGATGGTCGGTTCCGACTCAGACAGCAACAAATCATGACCGTGCTGGCCGTCCACGAAGCGGCCGGAACGCTCGCCCAACCTTACACGGTCGCAACGGCGGCCGTTTGACGCACCGTGCCGACCCGAGCGGCGGAGACTCGGGATTGATCGGAACCTGAACCTGAACCTGTAAGGACTTTTACCGTGGCAAAGATCAGCGAAGAGTTCGCCTCGAAGTACCTCAAGGCGGAAGACCTCAAGGGCAAGGACGTGGCCCTCAAGATCACCGAGGCCGAGCTTGTCGAGTTCGACGACGAGAAAAACCCCGGCAGGAAGAAGAAGAAGGTCCGCCTGTCCTTCGCCAAGACTGACAAGCAGATGATTTTGAACGTCACCAACTGCGACATCGTCGCGGAGCTTCACGGCGACGACACGGATGATTGGATTGGCCAGTACGTCACGCTCTTTCCCACCAAGGTGCAGTACGGCAACGAGCGGGTTCTGGCCATCCGAATCCGAGACGTCGCCCCGCCCGTCCCGGCAAAGAACGGCAAGCCCGCCAAGCCAGAACCCGAGCCCGTGCCCGTTGCGGCCCCCGTGGCGAGCCGCGAACCGGGCGACGACGACGATGACCGGCTCGACGACGTCCCGTTCTGACGATCTGTCCTCTTCCTTCGGCACCCTTGAGACCGCGTCCATGACAGCAACCGCCACTAACGCCGACGTTACCACCGCCCGACGCTGGGCGTCCTTTTATCGGGACGTGCGCGGCTATCAGCCGCTCCCGAGCCGTACGGACGCCAAGCGGCCAATGCTCCGATACTCTCAATGGTGGGAGTCGAAAGCACCGGCCGACCTGTTCGAACGGTTCGAGACAACCAACGTCCAGGTGATGACGGGACGTTTCTGGCGGTTGCTGGTCATTGACCTCGACGGTCCCGAGGCGGTCGCGCACTGGGCCGCGAAGGCGTCGCACGCGCCGAGAACATGGATCACTCATTCGGGTGGGGGCGGTCGGCACGTCTGGTTCACGGTCGATCCGACGTGCCGACCCCTGCCGAAAGCCGTCCTCTGGCGACCCGATCCCGACAGTCCCCGCGTCAAGGGCGAACCGGCGATCGAACGGCTTTGCGACCATTCGCTTGTGATGGCCCCGCCATCAATCCACCCGACGACGGGAGACCGCTATCGTTTTCTTGCCCGCTGTTCACCGAAAGAAGTCGGTATCCCCGCCCTTTGCCCGCGCTGGTTGCTGAACGCCCCCGCCGTCGTCGTGGCGCGTCCGGTCCTGTCTCTGCCCGAACGGTCGCCAGTCTCGTTCACGTCCCGCCCTGGGTCGTTCGTCCGTGCCGCTGACGTTCTAGACGCCATCCGCGACAAGACGGCTCTGGCCGAGTCCTGGGGCCTGCGGATCGCCTCGACGCGGCCGAACGTTTCCGGCTGGTGCTCATGTCATGCGATCGGCCGGGAAGATCGCAACCCGTCCGCCTCGTTCAACCCAACCACGGGCCGGTACTGGGAACCGGACACCCGGACCGTAGGACTTTTTGATCTGGCCGTCTTGCTCGGGGTTTACACCCGATGGGAA
>JAYUFP010000504.1:0-1621 GCA_043738665.1 Isosphaeraceae bacterium | reverse complement strand
TTCAAGTGAATCTCGAGGGCATAGAAACCAAGGGCCATCGCTGTCCCGAAATGATTGAGGTCGAGAATCTCATTCGCTTCTCTCAACCGGTCTGCACCCGCGGCTTCAAGATCAGCTCGTGTCGCGCCAAGTTTCGTGAAATCAGTCGCCATCAAACAGCCCCCGGCCGCTTCTGATGCCAGTCCGTCTCCCGTTCAAAGACTCGGGCCGTCCTCAACAAAGTCTCCTCCGAAAACGCCGGTCCGAGCAATTGCATTCCGATCGGCAAGCCCGATTTCGTCTGCCCGCAAGGGACGCTCAAACCGGGGATTCCCGCGAGATTCGCCGTGATCGTGTAAATGTCGGACAGGTACATCGCCAGGGGGTCTGACGTCTTTTCTCCGAGCTTGAACGCCGGGGTCGGCGTGGTCGGGCCGAGGAGGACGTCAACCTCCTTGAATGCCGCGTCGAAGTCGTTTCGAATCAGCCTTCGGACCTTGAGGGCCTGGTTGTAATACTGGTCGGCGTAGCCCGCCGAAAGGGCGAAGGTTCCGAGCATGATCCGCCGCTTGACCTCCGCTCCGAACCCCTCGGCTCGGCTTGCCATCATCATGCGAATCAACGGGGGAAGCGATTCCTCGCCGGGATACTTCGGCGAGTAATCCTCGGCGCGGTGGCCGAAGAGGGTGCCGTCGTAGCGGGAGAGGTTGCTCGAGCACTCGGCGGGGGCGACGATGTAATAGGCGGGGATTCCGTACTTCGCGTTCGGCAGTTCCACCTCCTTGATCGACGCCCCGGCGGCCTCGTAAACCCGGACGGCCTCGCGGATCGCGGCCTCGATCTCGGGATCGAGCCCCTGGCCGAAGTCGTCTCGGACGATGCCGATCCGGAGCGGGTTTGGCGGCGTGTCAAGAATGGCGCGGTAGTCGGGGACCGGGGTGTCCACGCTGGTCGTATCCATCGGGTCGCGGCCCGAAATGACGTTGAGCAAGAGCGCCGTGTCGGAAAGGTTATGGGCGAACGGCCCGACCTGGTCGAGCGAACTCGCGAAGGCGATCAGGCCGTAGCGGCTGACCCGGCCATAAGTGGGTTTGAGGCCGACGATCCCGCAGAGCGCCGCAGGCTGTCGGATCGAGCCGCCGGTGTCGGACCCGAGTGAAAGCGGGGCAAGGTCGGCGGCGACGGCGGCGGCGGAACCTCCTGAAGAGCCGCCGGGAATTCGTTCGACGTCCCAGGGGTTGCGGGTCGGGCCGTAGGCGCTGTTCTCGGTGGACGAGCCCATCGCGAACTCGTCCATGTTCGTCTTGCCGAACAGGACGGCGTCGGCGGCTTTCAGCCGGGCGATCACGGTCGCGTCATACGGCGGGCGGAAGTCCTTGAGCATCCGACTGCCGCAGGTGGTGGGCTCGCCTTCGACGCAAAGCACGTCCTTGATCGCGATCGGGATTCCGGCGAGAGCGCCAAGCGGCGCGCCGGCTTGCCGCTTGACGTCAATGGCGCGGGCTTGCCTGATCACATTCTCGGCGTCGAGATGCACCAAGACGTTCAAACGCTCGAGCTTCGAGGCGCGGTCGAGATAGGTCTGGGCCAGTTCCTCGGCGGAAATCGCTCCGGCGTTGAGTTGTTCACGAAGGACGGCGGC
>JAYUFP010000503.1:0-1623 GCA_043738665.1 Isosphaeraceae bacterium | reverse complement strand
ACACCCGGGGCGATGCCCCGGGCTGTCCTGTGCCGCCCCTTCAGGGCGAAGACGACTCCGCCAGAATCCGTTGGCGCACCGGACTCTGCAATTCTCCTGCCGTCATGAGCCAAACCCTTTCTGGAATCGGTGCGAACCGGATAGAGTAATAGGGCCTGGGCTTGCACGGGGAGGGACCATGTCGTCCGCTCGCCGTCTCGACGCCGTAAGTCCGGGTAAGGATGCCGGTATGAAGCGCGACGCGAACCGCCCCGACGACTCGGATGCGGCCCCCCGGCCGGACTCGGACGCGACCTGGAACGCCCCGGCCGTGCCCCCGCCGACAGACGGCGCCGGCACGCCCGCTCCCACGCCCGCGGCAGGCGGCAACCCTCCCCGGAATGACACGATCGCCTACGACCAGTCGCACGGCCGGATCGGCAACTTGCGGCTCCCCGACGACAGCAAGGATTCCGGCGACGCCACCCCCGGCCCCAAAGACGGCGCCCAGGCGTGGGACCGGCTCCCGCCCCCGGAGATGCGCCCCGGAAAGACCGTCTTCGACAAGTACCGCCTGATCAAGATGCTCGGCGAGGGCGGGATGGGACAGGTCTGGCTCGTCGACAACCTCGAACTCGACTGCAAAAGCGCCCTCAAGCTGATCAAGCCCGAGATCGCCAAGAACGAGAAAGCCTGGCGCAGGTTCAAGCGCGAGGCGCAGGTGATGGCCAAGCTCAACCACCCCAACGCCATCGCCGTCCGCGCGTTCCACCGCGCGCAGTCGGTCGCGTACATCGAGATGGAGTACGTCCGCGGGGATAGCCTCGACAAGATCCTCGACAAGCAGAAGGGTCAGCCGATGCCGGTGGACTGGATCGGCCCGATCGTCGACCAGCTCTGCTCGGTCCTGCAAGAAGCCCACGACTACGTGGACGAGGACAACGGCAAGCCCCGCCCGATCATCCACCGCGACCTGAAGCCCTCCAACCTGATGCTGTTGAGCAAAGGCGAAGGCCGGACGCTCAAGGTTCTCGACTTCGGCATCGCCAAGATGGCCGACGAGGAGCACGAGCCGCACCTGACCGGCGACGCCGAATACCTCGGCACGGCGAGCTATTCCAGCCCCGAGCAGATCCGCGGCGAGCCTGTGGACGGTCGCAGCGACCTCTACGCCGTCGGCGTGATGCTCTACCAGTTCTTGACCGGGGTCTTGCCCTTCCGCGGCGGCCAGATGAAAATGTTGATGGCCCACATCAATGAACAACCCAGAACCCTCCACGAGTCGAACCCCAGCGCGAAGATCCCCGTCGCCATCGAACAGCTCGTGCTCCAGTGCCTCGAAAAAGATCCCGAGCGCAGGCCGAGGTCCGCCGGCGAGCTCGCCGAACGCTTCCGCGCCGCGGTCGGAACGTCTGACGCGCGGGTGAAGCCGGAAAAAACCAAGTCGTCTTCCATGGCGTTCGTGTATGTGATCCTGCTGATGGCCTCGACGGTCGTCGCCGCGGGGGCCTATGCCTGGAAGTCCTGGAATTCGTCGAAACTCGTCGTCAAGGCCCCCGAAGTCGCCGGAAAAGGGAAAACGCCCGAGATCCCCAAGACCGTTTCGAAGGCCGCGACGACCGGCGGCGGCTGGGTGATCCCCGA
>JAYUFP010000502.1:0-5261 GCA_043738665.1 Isosphaeraceae bacterium | reverse complement strand
ACCGTCTCCCACCGCGAAGGCGACTCTCTTGGTCGTGTTGCTGCGGACGTCTCCGGCGGCGAAGACCCCTGGACGGGTGGTTTCGACCGGGCAGGGTTCTCGGTGGGTGAGCGGCCATTTCTCGGAATTCGCCGCGCCGGCTCCGGTGACGATGAAGCCTTTCGCATCGACGACGATGTCCGGGGGGAGCCAGTCGGTCCTCGGCTTGGCGCCGATGAAGACGAACACGGCCGAGCAATCGAGGTTGCGGGTGCCGCCGTTCCGGACGTCGCGGACGCGGACGCCTGTGAGCTTTCCGTGGCCTTCGACCTCGCTCACCTCGACGTGGTGGATGATCTCGATCTTGTCGTGACGCTCGATCCGGCGGGCGAGGTAGTCGGACATGCTCTTGCGGATATCGCCTCCCCGGAGGAGGAGGGCCGCGCCTGCGGTGTGGTCGGCGAGGAACATGGCGGCCTGGCCCGCGGAGTTTCCTCCGCCGATGACGACCGCGCGGACGTTTCGGCACGACCGGGCGTGGACCGAGGTGCAGGAATAGAAAATTCCCGAGTTGTCCCATCGTTCGCAATCGGCGACGGGGAGCCTCTGGTACGTGGCCCCTGTCGCGATCAGGACGGTCCTGCCGGTGACGATCTGGCCGTCGTCGAGGGTGAGCCGGTGGAGCTTGTCCTCGGTCGTCATGGAGCGGACCTCGACCGGCGCGACGAGCTCGGCCCCGAACTTCAGGGCTTGCAGGTATCCTCGGTTGGCGAGGTCGGCCCCGCTCAGACCGGCGGGGAACCCCATGTAGTTCTCGATCCGCGAGCTGGTCCCTGCCTGTCCTCCGGGCCCGAAGCGGTCGAGGACGATGGTGGAAAGCCCCTCGGAAGCGCCGTAGACCGCGGCGGCGAGGCCTGCGGGGCCTGCGCCGACGATGACGAGGTCGAAGGGCTCGGTGCGGATCGGGCGTTTGAGGCCAAGGCACTCGGCGAGGCGGGTCACGGTGGGGCGAGGGGAGCGCGTGCCGCGGTTACAGGTGACGAACGGAAGCTGGTCGGGCTCGATCTGGAGCGATTTCATGGCGGCCTGGCCGTCGGGGGCATCGGCGTCGATCCAGGTGTGGGGCACGCGGTTCTTGTCGAAGAACTCGCGGATGAGGGTCAGGTCGGGGTCACCGAGGTTCCCGAAGAGCCGGATGCCGACGAACCCGGAACGTTCCAGGATGGTCCGACGCGTCTGGAACGCTTCGAGGAGCTTGTCGCTGAGGTCGGGGATTTCCTGGATGACCCGCCGGAGTTCGCTCTGGCTGACGCAGTATGTCTGGGTTTTCCCTTTGGCGTAAGCCGAGATCATGGCGGGTCGGTCGGTCAGGAGCGAGACGTCGCCGCTGAATTCGAACGGGCCGTGGGTCACCACCGTTTTCGGCTCGGCCTGTGTTTCATCGACGATCTCGATCGCGCCCGACACGACGACAAACAAGGAAACCCCGCGTTGCCCGGCATCGAAGATCATCTCGCCGTCCTCGAACGAGCGGAGCTTCGCCAGCCCTGCCAGATGTTCGACCTCGCTTTCGCTAAGTTTGGGAAATGCGAGTTCATAAGTAGGATTGACGTTCAACATTGGCTTGACCTTTCCGATCCTTGGCCACTTCCACCGACGATTCGAGTGCAATCCTGACCCTATCATGGCGCGGGCGTCAACTCGTGAAGAGTCGGCAGTGTTCAACCCCGCCGTCCCGGGTACGCCGACGGCGACCAGCCCATGACACGCTTGAAAGTCGTCGAGAAGACGAAAGGGTTCTTGTACCCGACGATCTCGGCAACCGTTTCGACCTTGATATTGGAGTCCGTCAACAACTCCGCGGCGTGCTTCATTCTCAGCCAGATCAGTTGCCTTCGCGGGTTTCGGCCGAGCTCCTTCACGCAGAGCCTTTGAAGCTGTTTCTCGCTGAGGTGGGCCTCGGCGGCCATCGCGTTGACCCTCCAGTCTTCGCCGAGGGTCGCTGCGACCTTCTCCCAGAGCTTCCAGAGTCTCGGGTCGAGCCGGGCGGGCTGGGCGAATCTCAGGACGTACCGGTGGATCAGGGAGATCCAACTCTCGACGACCGAAACCCCAGCCTGGTTTGCACTTTCGTGATGGAGGCCGAGAATCGCCAGGCGGAGCGGCTCGGCGTCGAACGCGGCGATCACCGGGGTCTGCGCGGCGGCCAGAGGTGTCTGACCGGGCCGTTCCCGGTAGCGGACCCAACAGAACTCCCAGCGCCTTTCTTCCTTGGTCTGGAACGCGTGCAAGGTTCCCGGAGGCAAGAGCGCAGCCTGCCCTTTTCGACAGGAAACCCAGCCGCCGTCAACGAGCACCCGACCCTCACCGCCGAAGCACGCGAGGAAATAACTGCCACCCAGGCGGGTCCGCACAATCTCGAAAGGCGACGGCATGCTCGCGACGCCGACGTGCCTGATCTGGCAATGGGCGAGTGCCGGACAGACCGGGGCGTCGGCGAGCCAGGGGCGGTCGTCGCGGTCATCGACGCGGACGGTCAAAACCCTCGCCCCGGAAGGCCGGATGTCGGTTTCGGATAGGGAGGCGTCGTTTGCGGTCATGGAAAGTTGCGAGGCGAGCGGCGATAATACGGGGGTACAGACGGCCGGCGGAACGATTGTACAACGTGATGATCTTGCCGGACGCCCCCCGCGCCGACTCTGGACTCCCTTTCGTCGGGGTGGCATGATGAAGTGTTCTCAGAGATTCATTCCCACCCGCCTGACCGCCTGACCGCCCGAAGCGAATCGGTGTCACCCGCCCGCTCCACGAACCTCTGACGGTGCCGCCATGCCCAGGAACCGGAACTCTCTGCCGTTTCTGTCCTTAATTCTGCTGGCGGTTGCGCTGCCGGCCGTCGCCGCCGAGCCTGCCGAGCCCGACGCCGAGCAGGCTCGCTTTTTCGAGTCGAAGGTGCGCCCGGTTCTCGTCGAGAACTGCTTCAAGTGTCACGGACCCGACAAGCAGAAGTCGGGCTTGAGGCTCGACACGCGGGCGTTCGCCGTGGCGGGGGGTGAGCAAGGCCCGGCGGTCGTTCCGGGGAAGCCTGACGAGTCGTTGCTCGTCACGGCCGTGAAGCACGAAGACGACGCGTTGAAGATGCCCCCCACGAAGAAACTCAACGCCGAACAGGTCGCCGACCTGACCCGTTGGGTCCGCATGGGAGCCCCCTGGCCCGGCGCGGAGACCACATCGACCGCGCCTGCCCCGAAGCATGCGGGCGGAATGCGGATCACCGATAAGGACCGGAGCCACTGGGCGTTCCAGCCCGTCAAGCGGCCGACAAGTCCGAAGGTGAGCCGGGAAGATTGGGTCAAGAACCCGATCGATGCTTTTCTCCTGGCCGGCCTCGATGCAAAAGGTCTAAAGCCGAATCCCGCCGCGTCCAAGACCGAGTTGATCCGACGCGTCTATTACGACTTGACCGGCCTGCCGCCGACTCCCGCCGAGGTGGATTCGTTCGTTAACGACTCGGCAGCCGATGCGTATGAGAGGCTCATCGACCGAATGCTCGAATCGCCGCGCTACGGCGAGAAATGGGCGCGGCACTGGCTCGACCTCGTCCGGTTCGCCGAGACCAATAGCTACGAGCGCGACAATCCCAAGCCCAGCGCCTGGCGGTATCGCGATTACGTGATCCGCTCGTTCAACGCCGACAAACCGTACGATCGGTTCGTCCGTGAGCAGCTTGCCGGCGACGAGATCGCCCCCGACGACACCGACGCCAGGATCGCCACCGGCTACTACCGCCTGGGAATCTGGGACGACGAGCCGACCGACGCCGACCAGTCGCAGTTTGACAGTCTCGACGACATCGTGGCCACGACGAGTCAGGTGTTTCTCGGCATGACGGTCGACTGCGCCCGCTGCCACGACCATAAGATCGACCCGATCCCCCAGAAGGACTATTACCGCCTCCTGAGCTTCTTCCGGAACATCAATCACTTCAAAAATGGCGGCCCCACCGACGAGTCTCCGATCTTTGACCGTCCCGAGAGCAAGCGGGAGTACGCGGACCGGACCCGGGAACTGAAAGACCGCACAGACGACCTCCGCGAGAAGATCGCCACGATCGAGAACGAACTTCGAGCCAACGTCGCCCAGACGAAGGGGGCCGGTAAGTCGACTGATGTCCGCCAGTTGATCCGCACCAAGGGGCTCGAAATCCTTGGCAAGGACCGGCTCAAGCAATACCAGGACTTGCGAAAGTCAGTCCGCGAGGCTGAGACCTTGAAGCCCTCCGTCGAGACGGCCCTGTGCGTGACCGAGGCGGGTTCTTCGGCGCCCGAAACGTTTGTGCTTCTGCGAGGCAACCCGCATGTCCCCGGCGACAAGGTTGACCCCGGATTCCTCACGGTGCTGAACGCCCCCGCTCCGGTCATTCCGCCCGCGTCGTCGGACGCGAGGACTACGGGGCGCCGAAAGGTCCTGGCCGACTGGATCGTCTCGGAATCAAACCCGCTTACGGCTCGGGTTATCGCGAACCGGGTCTGGCAGTACCATTTCGGGCGGGGGATCGTTCGCTCGCCGAACAACTTCGGCACACAGGGTGACCGGCCCACGAACCCGCGGTTGCTCGACTGGCTGGCCTCGGAACTCGTTGCCGGCGGCTGGCGCATGAAGGCCTGGCACAGGACGATCATGACCTCGAACGCCTACCGGATGTCGTCGCGGCCCAACCCCGAGGCGCTGGCGAAAGACCCGGTCAACGACAGCTTCTGGCGGTTCGACATGCGACGCCTTTCCGCCGAGGAAATCCGCGACTCGGTGCTGGCGGTCAGCGGGTCACTGAGCTCGAACATGTTCGGGCCGGGGGTCTACCCAGTGATTCCCGCTGAGGTGATGGCCGGGCAGTCGGTGCCGGGCAAAGGGTGGGGTAAGTCGACGCCCGAAGAGGCTTCGCGCCGCAGCGTTTACATCCATGTGAAGCGCTCGCTCCTTACTCCGATCCTGGAGAGCTTCGACTTTGCCGAGACCGATCGATCCTCCCCGGTCCGCTTCAGCACCACGCAGCCCACGCAGGCGCTTGCGATGCTCAATGGCAAGTTCCTCAACGAGCAGGCCGGAGTTTTTGCGGCGAGGTTGAAAAGGGAGGCCGGAACCGACCCCGCCGCCCAGGTCCGCACCGCCTTCAAACTGGCAACCGGCCGCGAGGCGACTGAGATTGAGGTCAATCGAGGGGTTGAGTTGATCGAGTCGATGTCGAAGGGAGTTGGTCGCGACGAAGCCCTGCGGGCGTTCAG
>JAYUFP010000501.1:0-1624 GCA_043738665.1 Isosphaeraceae bacterium | reverse complement strand
CCCAGGCCGCGGCCAAGCACAGGCGAAAGCTCAGCGTTCGGGTCGCCGCCGTCTCCCGATGGCTCCACATCTATCTCTCGATGTTCGGCCTGTTCGTGATCCTGTTCTTCAGTGTCACGGGCCTGACATTGAACCATCCCGACTGGTTCTCCGAGAAGGCGAGCACTTCGGAGGCGGAAGGGGCGCTCGAACCGAAGTGGGTCAAGCTCCCTGCCCCGCCGCTTTCCGAGGCCACGACCGCACCCGATTTCCTGGCCTCGGTCGCGAAGTTCGAGGTCGTCGAATATCTGAGGAAAACCCACGCGATTCGCGGCGCCGTGGCTGACTTCACGGCCGACGACCGTGAGTGCGTGGTGGTCTTCAAAGGCCCCGGGCACTCGGCCGACATCTTCATCGACCGCGATACGGGCAAGTATCGCCTCACTCAAACGGCATACGGATTGATCGCCGTGATCAACGACCTGCACAAGGGGAGGGACACGGGCACGGCGTGGTCGATTGTGATCGACGTCTCGGCAGTCTTAATGACCCTCGCGTCGCTTTCCGGGCTGATCCTGCTTTTCTACATCAAGCGGCGGAGGGTGCCCGGGGTGATGACCGCGCTGGTGGGAACCGCACTCATCCTGGCGACTATTTATTTTCTCGTGCCTTGATCGGCGTCAGGATTCGCGAACGATTGGAGCATCGCGGCCATTCCCTCGAACAGCGCGAAAAGATTCGACGCCGCTTCGGGTTCGGCCTCGATCAAGACCCGGCCGTCGGCTTCCTTGCGGACCTTGACTCCCGCGAACCACTGGCGGACGTTCGCGCTGGAGGCCGGGGTAACGATGACCGGCGTTTCGTCCGCGATCGTGATCGGGCTCGGGCTCGGCTCGGTACTCACCGACAAGGCCGGGCTGACGTCAAGCGACTCCTCGGCCTCGTCGAGGATCGGCTCGAAGGGGTCCGAAATCTCATCGACGAGTTCATCCTCGGGTTCAGGGAACACGGCGACCTCGAAGTCGCCGGGGGCCGAACTCGCGTTGAGCGCTTCCTGTCCGTAGATCGTCTCGACCTTCGACATGAACGAGCCCGACTGGTCGAACTGAACCGCGTCGGAATCACCGTCAAAGAGCCCTTTGAAAAACGCCTGCTTCGAACCGACGATTCCCGCGATCCGCGACTCGATGCCTTCCTCGCAGATCAGGTTATAAACATCGATCGGCAGCTTCTGACCCAAGCGGTAGATGCGGCCGATCCGCTGTTCGAGCACGGCGGGGTTCCAGGGCATCTCCAGATTGATCACGCAGTTGGCGGCATGCTGAAGGTTGAGCCCGACTCCCCCGGCGTCGCTGGCGAGGAGCGCGCGGAAGTTGGGGTCGTCGTGGAATTCGACGATGTTCTGTGTCCGCCGCTTTTGCCCCTCCGCGCCGGTGAAGAAGCCGGCCCGAAGTCCTTGTTCGTGAAACAGGTCGCCGATCGCCCAGTGCGCCAGGGCGAGCATTCGTCGCCACTGACTGAAGATCACGACCTTGCGTCCTTGTTCCAGGACGACCTGGCGTACGAGCTGTCGAAGTTCCAGCAACTTCGGCGCGGAGAGTCCTTGAATGATGCTCTCCTCGGGGGCGCAGTTGCGGATCGCCGG
>JAYUFP010000500.1:0-5272 GCA_043738665.1 Isosphaeraceae bacterium | reverse complement strand
GGGACGCGGGCCGAGCCGTACGTACAGAAGGCGTCGACCGCCAGGGCGTTCACCGTGGTGTTGATGAAGAGATCCACGCGCTCTTGAAGGAAATACTCTTCCATCAGCCAGAGCGCGACCCCGCGGTATTCCGGTTCGACGACCCAGGCGCGGCCGGTGGCGGCGACGAGTTCGCGCCCTTGGTAGGTATACATCGTGGGGACGTTCGCCAGCGAGCCGACGAGCTTGCCCGAATCGTCTTCGAGCACCCAGCCCGCCTGCCAGCGGTCGCCTCGCTTGGAACGCACGGGGTTGTTCCGCCAGAGGTCGAGCCAGTGGTCGCCGCGCATGGTCAAGAGCCCGTGCGAGGCTTCCAGTCGCTCGATCCGCGGGTAGTCGTCGGGAGTCGTCGCGCGGAGGCGCGGGGCCGTCTTCGCAGGGGCAGGCGGGGGTGTGGGTGCGGGTGCGTTGGAACTGAGGGTCACGACCCGGCCTCGTAGGCGATCCCCAGCGATTTGAGACCCCGCAGTCCCAGGTTTTCCCGCCAGACCAGGGGCTCCCCGGTGAGTTCCAGCTCGGGGAAGCGCCTCAGGAGCGTGTCGAAGGCGATCTGCCCTTCGAGCCGCGCCAGAGGAGCCCCGAAGCAGAAGTGCGCGGCCCAGCCGAAGGCGAGGTGGCGGTTGTCGGGCCGGGAGAGGTCGAGCCGGTCGGGGTCGGGAAAGCGCTCGGGGTCGCGGTTGCCCGCGGCCATCACGGCGATCACGGCCTGCCGCTTCTTGATCGACTTCCCCCCCAGAACGACGTCGTCGGGGGCGAGCCTCGCGGTGTGCTGGCTGGGGCTCTCGTAACGGAGCAACTCCTCGACGGCCGTGGGGATCATCGTGAGGTCGCCTCGGAGCCTCGCGAGCTCGTCGCGGTTCCGCAGCAACGAAAGGACGCCGTTGCCGATCAGGTTCGTCGTGGTCTCAAGGCCGCCGACCATGGTGACGATGCAGTTGGCGACGATCTCCTCGTCGGTGAGGCGGTCGCCGTTGACCTCGGCGGTCATGAAGGCGTGGATCAGGCCGTCTCTGGGGTTCGTGCGCTGTTCGTTCATCGCGTTTTCGAAGTACGCGGAGAGCCCTTCGACGGCTTTCAGCACGGCGTGAAGCCCGTCGGGGTTGTGCTGGAAATTGCCGAGCATCTGCGCGAAGGTGACCGACCATTCCTTGAGCTGAACATGGTCCTCGACGGGGACGCCGAGCATCTCGGCGGTGACGATCGCGGGGAGCGGCTCGGCGAAGTCGGCGAGCAAATCCATCGTCCCCGTGCCGCGTTCGATGATGTCGTCGATCAGTTTCGCGGCGATCTTCCCGATGTGTTCGCGGAGGACCTTCACCCGCGCCGGGGTGAACGCCGGGGCGGCGAGGCTGCGGAGCCTCGAATGCGCCGCGGCGTCCATGAAGAGCATCTGGTTGACCATGACCTTGGCGATCGGGCCGACCTCGGGCGCGCCCAGCGCCTCGAAATACTCGGGCGACGGCGTGCGCTCGGCCGAGAATCGGTGGAGGACGGTGATCACGTCTTCATAGCGCGTCACCACCCAGGCGTGGAGAAACGGGTCCCACTGCACGGGGTCGTTCTCGCGGAGGCGGTGGTAGAGGGGGTAGGGGTTGGCGAGCACCTCGGGGTCGAGGAGCTGATACAGGCTGAGCGGGACTTCCGCCGCCTTGGCACGCGCGGGCTTCGCTTCGGTCTTGGATCCGTTCATCGTCTCAAACCGCCTCTTTTTCGGCCGCTTCGACCAGTCGCGCGACTTCGGCCGAAAGCGCGTGGACCGTGGGCGCGTTGAACAGTTGCCTGAGTGTGAGCTTCACGCCGAACGTGTCGCGGATCCGGGAGACCAGTTGCACGCCGAACATCGAGTGGCCGCCGCTGAGAAAGAAGTTGTCGTCGGGCTCCACCGGCTGACCCAGCAAGGCGGCCACCACCCCGGCGATTTTCACGTCCAGCCCGGCGAAGGTTTCCTCGACTTCACCACCCTCAGCCCTCCCCGACGGCAGCAAATTCCCGGCGCGGGGGTCGGGGAGGGCGGCCTTGTCGAGCTTCCCGTTGGCCGTCAGCGGCAGGCCTTCGACCACCACGAACGTTTCCGGGATCATATAATCAGGCAATCGCTTGCCGAGGTATTCCTTGAGGTCGAAGGCCGTCAAAACGGCGTCACGGGCGATCGCCAGGTAGGCGACGAGGCTCGGGTCGGCCGCGCCGTTCTTGACCGTGACGGAGCTCGCCTCGACCCCCGGGTAGCGATCGAGGCAGGCGATGATCTCACCCAACTCGATCCGGTAGCCGCGGACCTTCACCTGGTCGTCGTCGCGCCCGAGGAACGCGATTTCCCCGTTCTCAAGGACCCGGGCGCGGTCGCCGGTGCGGTAGACGCGGAGAGTCTCCCCGTTGCCGGATTGATAGGTCACGAACCGGGCCGCCGTCATCTCGGGGGCGTTGCGGTAGCCGCGACCGACCCCTTTGCCGGCGATGCAAAGCTCGCCGGGTTCTCCCGTGGCGACCGGCCGCAAGGCCTCGTCGAGGATCAAGATTTGTGTGTTCGCGATCGGTAGACCGATTGACGGCGGACCGTCGCGAATCTTGTCCGGCGCCACGACACCCGAGGTGGCGACGACGGTACACTCGGTCGGCCCGTAGTTGTTCACGAAGGTGAACGGCAGGCCGGGGTCTGGCCGGCGGTGGAGCGTGTCGGCCCCGGTCAGCAGGGTCCGCAGTTTCGTCCCTTCGGGCCAGCTCACGCTCAGCAACTGCTCGGCCAGGAGCGTGGGGACGAAGCTCACCGTGATCCCTTCGGAGACGATCCAGTCGCGAAGGCTTTGCGACGACCGGCGGGTCCGTTCGCCGGCGATGTGCAGCGTCGCCCCGGCCGCGAGGTGCGGCCAGATCTCCCAGGCCGCCGCGTCGAAACCCAGGCCCGCGATCTGGCTGGCATGGTCGGCCGCCGTGACCTCGAAGGCCGTGCAGTGCCAGTCGATGAGGTTCTGGAGGTTCGCGTGAGTGATCTCGACCCCTTTGGGCGCTCCGGTCGACCCCGAGGTATAGATGACGTAGGCCAGGCTCGAAGGCGAGGGGGCCGCGTTCGGGACGGAGGGTGGTGCGGCGTCCCGGCCCTCGAATTCGACGACCCGCCAGGGGCCTTCACCCAGGGTTTTCGCCTTGCCCCGGTGCGAGAGCAAGAGGGGCGCTCCGGCGTCCTTGAGAATATCCGCCGCGCGTTCGGGGGGAGTGCAGGGGTCCATCGGCAGGTAGGCCGCCCCGGCCTTCAGGACCGCGAGCGCCGCGACGACGAAGTCGGCGGAGCGTTCGAAGAAGAGCGCGACGCAGGATTCAGTGCCCGCCCCGGCCTCGCGCAAGCGTGCCGAGAGCCCATCCGACCGGCTCTCCAATTCCCCGTACGACAGCCGAGTTTCCAGGTCGATGACGGCCGTCCGTCCCGGGTCCGCCTTGGCGTGCGCCGCGATCCGGCCGGTCACCGTGGCGACGGGAACGGCCACCGCGGAGGGCGTCGCTTCCCGCGTCGGCTTGTGGGTCGGCACTTCAAGTCGCATAGTCGCTTCCCCGAACGTCCCCCGGCGTGGCCGCCGGCTTGATGACGAATGCACCGCGGTCATCCTTCGCGGCCGTCCTCGCGAAGCGTCTCGGGTGACTCAAGTCTTCGCCCTTGAGAAGCTCCGCGTAAAGTTCCGCCCAGCGTTCCATCACGTGTTCCGCTTCAAACCGCTTCCGCACGCGGGCCTGCCCCTCCCTCCCCATCGACGCCCGGCTCGCGGCCCCGATCGACTCCATCCGCGTCATCTCCCGGGCGAACGCCTCCGGGTCGCCCGCCGGCACGAGATACCCGTTCGCGCCCGGAACCACCACCTCCGCGTTCCCTCCCACGTCCGTGGCGACGATCGGCAGACCTGCCGCCGAGGCTTGCAGCAACACCAGGGGGAGCCCTTCCAGGTCCGACGAAAGGGCGAACGCGTCCGAGGCGCTCAACACCGCGGGGATGTCGTCGCGAAGTCCGAGGAACCGTACGCGGTCGGCGATCCCGAGCGAACCGGCAAGGCGTTCCAGCGCCCCGCGCTGCGTCCCCTGGCCGCAGATCAGGAGGCGACGGGGGCCGTCCCCCAGTCTCGCGAAGGCGTGGAGCATCGTCGGGTAAGCCTTCGCCTGTTCGAGGCGGGCGACGGCGACCCAGACGAACTGGCCGTCGAGTCCCAGTTCGCTCCGCAATCGCTTCCTGGCGGCGTGGTCTGGCGCAAAGCGGTCGAGGTCGATGCCGTTGGGGACGACGACCATCTTTGACGCGGGGACGGCTTTCCGCCTGACGTAATAATCCGCCGCCGAGTGCGAGATCGCCGTCGCGCGGTCGGCCAGGCGGTCGGTCAAGGCGTGCAAAGTCTCGAACAGGCCGGTCCGGTCGCGTGCGACGCCCGCCATGGTCAAATTATGGTGTGTGCAGATCAAGGCCGGAAATGGCCGGATCAGGCGGACGGCGCGCGCGAGCAGGTTCGCGTGAACCATGTGGCTGTGGACGACGTCCGGTCGGAACGTCCGCACGATTTTCGCCAGCCGGAAAAGACCCCAAGGGTTGGGGACGCCGCGAGTCATCCCCAGATGCTCGAGCGGGATCCCCCGCCGTTCGAAATCCCGCGGCATCGGGCTGGGGGGGATCATCGAGACGATTCGCGCCTCCCAGCCACGGTCCTGAAACGCGTAGGCCAGGCGAATCACCTGCTCCTCCGCGCCGCCTCCCATCCCCATGTCGGTCGACAGCAACAACAGCCGCCGAGGCGCGGGTGAGTCGAATCGGATTGTGACCGCGGAATGAGATGGTTCGGTCACGAGGATCATACCGTGCAAGGGGGGAAGGATGTCTTATCCGAGGGAACTCGGAGTGCGGCGTGAACTTCACCTGCACGAAACTAGTCGCGAACAACGTGAAACTCAAGGCGAGACGAAGCCGCTGTTGCGTTCTCGCAACTTTGTGACGCACTTGATGGCACGAAATAACACATTGACGATGGCGCGTTTATTTAAACACACACGGGATCGATGCCGAATCGGCTTACATGTGATTTAGTAAGCGGTCTTCAAGTGGCTTTGTTTGACTTGTATTCGGGGGTCCGCGCCCTTCCGGCCTTCCAACCGCGCGGGGGCGGTCGGCATGGACGGCCGTGCGAATCGTCCCTCCCCGTAGGGTCCGGGCGATATCGCGTCGCCCGACATCACCCCTCAGGAACAGGCCGGAAATCACTTCCCG
>JAYUFP010000499.1:0-1631 GCA_043738665.1 Isosphaeraceae bacterium | reverse complement strand
CGTCTTGGGCCAGTTCGCACCCGAGGCGATCCAGGCGGCGAGTTCGTCCTGCGACGCGCGGGGCAGAGGCTTGTTCGGCGGCATCTTGAGGTCTTCGTCGGCGTGGCGAACCGCTTTGATCAGGAGGCTACCCTGCGGGTTCCCCGGGACGATCGCGGGTCCGGTTTCGCCGCCCTTCAGCATCGCCTCGCGCGAGTCGAGCCGGAGGCCGCCGCTTTGTTTCTTCTCGCCGTGGCACTTCACGCAGGAGCCGGCGAGCACCGGCCGGACGTTCCGCTCGAAGAACTCTTCCGGCGCGGCGTCCGCTCGGGCCGACTCGTTCACGAGCAGCCCAACGGACAGGGCGAGCAAGAAGACCGGGACCATTCGCCTCATGACGCTACCCTTCGACAAATTCGCGGCGCGTTGGGACGGATTATTAAACATTCTCCCAACGACAATACCATCGGAAAAGCTGTCCGTATAGAAGCATTACAAAGTCGTGACCGAGTGACGAAAGGAGCCGCTCCGAAAACCCCCAGGCCCTCACGGTCGGCCGCTCCTCCTTGATCATCATCGATCGCGACCGCCTTCGTCTCCACGGCGGTTCGCAAAATCCCGGGTTTGAAGGGGTTTGGGAACAGGCCGGGAAAGACTTCCCGTTTTATCCTCCAGAAATTAAGCGTTTTTGTAGGCTGGGTCGTGACCGGCGTGGACAGTCTCCGCCGCGAAGTCCGCTGGGTCACGACCCAGCCCACGGTTGTGAATCCAAGGTATACCACAAAGTCATTTCCGGCCTTGTGTGCGTTCCCGGCGGCGGAGCGCTCCAGGCGGAAGCGAGACCGGGGCACATGAAAAACCCGGTTGAGGCCGTCGATTGTCGGCCCACCCGGGTTGGAATTTCGGCAACCGTCCCGCCAGTCGCCGACGGATGACCTAAGTTTGGCCGCAAGCCGTCTCTCGGATTCGAACCGAGGACCTGCTCATTACGAATGAGCTGCTCTACCAGCTGAGCTAAGACGGCAATCCTCTCGGAGACGCTTCAGGAAGCTCCGCTCAAGGCAGGAATCCCGCTTTAGGAAAGCAAGACCCCGCCGGTTGAGCCTCCGTGGCTTCGACCCCATGATAGAGACGCCCTCCGATAGTGTCAAGTCGATCCGACACCGCCGCACGTCACCTCAAAACACGCCGTTAGCCTTTTTAAGCTTAACCGAGTCGCCGATTATTTCGCCTTATTATGAATCAAATGATGTACTTAAGCGGGATCGATCCGAATCGGCCGGAACGGCCGGGCTCCGCGGGGGGAAAAGCCGTTTTGGGTGGGACTTTTTTGATTGACAAGCCTTCCGCGGCGGCTACAAGATGCATCCTGTCCGTGCCGGCGTCATTGGCGTTTCGGCGGACGTTGATGTGTCTCCGCCGAACGTCGTGTACGTCGGCCGACCCGTTGTGACGGAGGAAGCGGCGGAGGCGTCGTGGCCTTGCCGTCTCGGAATCGTGGCGGAACGTCCTGCCCCATCGCGGGGCGGGACTGGGATGTGACCGATTCATCCCTCGTGACGAGGATTCTTTTTCGCCCCCGTATCGGCGATGTGGCCCGGGGCGGTTTTCCGTTGAGCAAAACGCCAGGACGCGTTAGATCCCCAAGGACG
>JAYUFP010000498.1:0-5282 GCA_043738665.1 Isosphaeraceae bacterium | reverse complement strand
GCGGCGGCGGCGGTGATCGCGTTCTCGACCTGAAACCCGACCCTTCCGCCTCGCGTCAAGGGGACGCGGTCGAGCATTGTCAGCACGGTCTCCGTCGTCGCTTCGGCAAGCATGATCGCGCCGTCGCGTTCGAACGCGGCCCTGCCTCCGTGTTTGAGGTGGTCACGGATGACCTGATGTGAGCCGTCACGGGCGAAGTAGATCACTCCGCAACCGCGGACGCGGTCGATCATTCCCGCCACCAAGGGATCGACGGCGTTCAGAACGGCCCAGCCGGTCGGCAGCACGACCTCGGCGATCAATCCCTTGACCCTGATTAAATCCTCCGTCGTGAGAATATAATCAAGCCCGAGGTGATCGCCTTCACCGATGTTGGTCACGACGCCGACCGTGCAGCGGTCGAAGCCGAGCCCTTCGCGCAGGATGCCGCCGCGGGCGCATTCGAGAACGGCCGCCTCGACGTCCGGGTTCAGCAGCACGTTGCGCGCGCTTTTGGGACCCGAGCAGTCTCCGGACTCGATCCGCCGCCCCTCGATGTACACGCCGTCGGTGCAGGTCATCCCCACGGCAAGGCCCGAAGTGCTGACGAGGTGGGCGATCAGGCGTGTGACGGTCGTCTTGCCGTTCACTCCGGTGATCGCGGCGATCGGGATTCGGCCCGTTTCGCCGTCGGGGAAGAGGTTGTCGACGATCGCATGCGCGACGGGCCTGGGCTTGCCTTCGTTGGGGGACAGGTGCATGCGGAGGCCGGGACCGGAATTGACCTCGACAATCGTCATCCCCCCTTCTTTCGGCGGCAGACTGATGTCGTCGGCTACCACGTCGAGCCCGGCGATGTCCAGGCCGATCGCCCTCGCGGCGCGGACGGCCTGGGCGGCGACTTCGGGGTGGACGTCGTCGGTGACGTCCGCGTGAGCGGCCTCCATTCCGGGGGTCAGCTCGCGATGGAGCCGCACACGGAAACCGGCCGGGGGAATGGAATCGGCCGTGAAACCCTGCGCCGCGAGGACTTCGACGGCTTCCGCGTTCAGCGAAAGCCGCCGCAGCGGCGTGCTGTCATCGTCACCGCGTCTGGGATCGGCGTTGCTGATCGCAATCAGTTCGGACACGGTCGCGACCCCGTCACCGACGAAGTCCGCCGGGTCGCGGCGCGCCGCGGCGACGAGCTTGTCGCCGACGATCAGGAACCTGTAGGCATCCCCCGGGACGTAGCGTTCCACCACGACTTCCACGCGGACTTCCTTCGCTCGGGCGAAGGCTTCGTGAACTTCTTCCCGGGTCGTGAGGTTGAGCCCGACTCCACGGCCCCTGCTGCCGTCACAGGGTTTGACGACAACGGCGCCGCCGAGTTCTTGCGCGGCCTCCCACGCCTCTTCCGGGCTTTCGACCATGCGACCTTGCGGCGCAGGAACTCCGACGGCAGTCAAAAGCCTCCGGGTCAGTTCCTTATCCCTGGCGATCACCGTGGCAACGGCCGATGTCATGTCGGTCTCGACGGCCCAGAATCGCTTCTGTTTCGCTCCGTGCCCGAGGCGGATGAGGCTGTAATCACTGACCCGCTCCGAGGGGACTCCTCGGTCTTTGGCGGCCTCGACGATCGCGGAGGCCGCGGGGCCGAGCGCCTCGGTCGCAACCAGTCCGCGGAGCTTCCGGATCAGGCCTTCGACGTCGTAGTCCCGCCCCTCGAAGTTCGCCAGGACGAGGTCGCGTCCCCCTTCGAGCGCGGCGCGGCCGACTGCCTCCTCCTTGTATTTCATGACGATCCGGTACACGCCCTCCTCGGGGGTCTCACGGGCCCTGCCATAACCTACGGGCGTGCCGGCGAGACACTGGAGCTCGAGTGCGACGTGTTCGAGGATGTGGGCGGGGTATGTACCTTCCTTCAGCCTCACCAGGAAACCGCCCCGATGCTCCTCGCTGCACTCGTGTTCGATCAAAGTCGGCAGCCAGGCCATGAGGCGGTCGGTGAAGCCCGGCACCATCGCCGAGGAGGTGTCTTTGAGTCCCTTCAGGTCGATGTAGGCTTCCAGAACGGGCGAATACGCCCAGATGTTCGGTCCCCGAAGCGCCCGTATCCGCCGAAATTCCATCGATCACACTCTCCAGTTTGCATTCATGCCAGGACAAGGAAGAGGGCATCATCGCACGGCCCGCGGCGGGCGTGTCAAGCGATTAAGGGCCGGGAAGGAAGGGATGATGGATGGCCGATGAGTCATGGCCGATTCCGGATGTGGGATCATCAAGACGGCGAATCGCGTACTCCCTCAATTCGGCATCCGTCATCCGTCATTCGTCCCTCTCCGCATCGTAAGCCGCCACAACCTTCTTCGGAGCGGTGTCGCGCCAAGCCTGCTCGATCAAATCCGTGACGTCTTCAGCGCGGGCCGCCGACAGCCGGATCAGTACGGCGGGGTAGTTTGCATAATGATCGGTGTAATAAAAAACGTCCGGGTCGGCTTGAACCAGGAGAGTCCGCTGATCGATGTCGACTCCGATCACCACGCTGTCCCCGTCTTCTCGGAGCCTCGCCAGCATTTTCTTGCCGACTTTCACCGCCGGGGTTCCCCATGAAGTCCCATCCTCGACGGCCGGAAACGCTTTAACAAGCGACTTGAACGCGTCCCACGTCAACGGCGGAGAGGGGACTCGCGATCGTTTCCGAGGGACGCTCATGGCAGGTTCGAAACCTCGCGGCACAGCCTCCGCTCATACAGCCAGTCGTAGTCGGCCTGGCACCGCTCCATGAGCCCTTTGAGATGGTCGGGGACGGGATCGACTTTCGGGACGTGGGGCTGGAAGGTTGTCGTCTTCTCGACGTTGGCGTACCAGTACTTCGCCCAGTTCCCGTCGGTCTCGCGAGGCCCGGGCGGCCAGGAAAGCATCGCTTCCGAGAACGGAACCGCCAGGCTTTCGCACAAAAGGGTCAACAGCTTCCGAGGGTCGTTCAGGACGTCGCGGGCGTCGATCACGGGGGGCTTTTTGCCGGTCTGCTCCTGGACCCACTCGAAAAGCTCAATCTGCTGGGGCAGTCCCGTGGCCTCGGCCGTGGGATTGGGCAGAACCTTGGCGAGCGATGTGATCATCTCGCGCGGTTCGCGGATCAAGAACGCGTGGGTCAGCGCGCCCAGCCAGTCGCGGTTGATTTGCGGTAAAAGGTGATGGGCCATGTGTTTCTGGTAAAAAATCGCGTTGCCGCCGGGGACAGGACCCGTCAGCCGAGTCACGACTTTCCGCCAGTCGGAATCGTGCCCGGCGATCACCTCGTCGGCTCCAGGGTGGTCGACGCCGGTTACTTTCAGATAGTGGGAGTACAAAGGTTCATCGCAAACAAACGTATCCGGCCGATTCCCCCACGAACGCATCATGGCGGTGGAGATGTTCCGAGGCCCGGACCACATGGCGATTCGAAGCGGCTCGGTCATGAGTTCTCGTGGTCCAAGCGACACGATCGTTAAATCCCGTACCATAAGACGAACGAGCATAACCGGCGATGACGTTTGGGCAAAGGGGAGGCCTCCCTATCACGGGAACTCATTCTAGAGTCCAATGTTGTGAACGGTTAGGCGGAGCAGTCGGACCGTCGGGAATTATGACGGATGACGGATGGCCGATGACCGATGACCTACGGCCGACGACCGATGACCGATGGCCTACGGCTGAGAAGAGATCGTCTCCTCGGTCATTGGCCATTGGTCATCCGCTCTTTCTTCCAACGCGCGACGGGCGTCTCTCGCGAATAATCGCGGGCAAGTTGCGAACACACCAGCACAATCAAGGGTCGTCGGGCCGGTGTCCGTGCCCTGACCCATGCTTCGGAGACACTTCCCAATGAACGCGATTGAAGGCGGTGGGGGCGGGCGAAGATCCCAGTCCCCCCTGCGAGTCTCGGGGCTCGCCGTGCTGGGCGTCGGGCTTGTCGGCATGGGGTTGGTGGTGACGATTTACAACGCATGTAAGATTGAGGTCGAGACCGGCCAGGAAGCCGTGCTCATCCGGAAAGTGGGGCTCGACCTCCTTCCCGAAATGGAACTCGCCCCCGCGCCCAAGGACGGCGTGTATTACAAAGGGGTGCAATCCGGCGGAGCCAATCAGGGCGTCTTGACCGAAGGCCGGTACTTCTACAACCCGTATTACTGGGACTGGGAGATCGTCCCCCAGTTCGTCGTGCCGGACGGCAAGATCGGCATCCGCGTCGCGCTCAGCGGCGAGGATCTGCCCGCAGGCCAGGTCCTGGCCGAGCCCGGCCAGAAAGGGATCTTGCGAGAGGTTCTCAAGCCGGGCCGTTACGCGTACAACCCCTACGCGGAGGCGATCGAGCTTCACAACCCGGTCACGATCCCCGCGGGCTATCGCGGCGTGGTCACGCTCCTGGCAGGAAAGACGGCCGTGAAGCCGAACGCGTTCCTGGTGGAAAAAGGTGAGCGAGGCGTCCAACAAGAAACGCTTGAACCCGCGACGTATTACCTCAACCCGTACGAAACCCGCGTCAGCCTGGTCGACTGCCGATCGAAGCGGTTCAATCTCGGGCAAGACGGCGAGATGGATTTCCTCTCGTCGGACGGCTTCCCGATTTCGCTCGACGGCGTGGTCGAATTCCGGGTCACTCCCGGGACCGTGGCCGACGTTTTCGTGAAGTACAACGAAGATTCCAACGGCGACGCGATCGATGAGGAGATCATTACCAAGATCATCACCCCGGAAAGCCGTTCGCTCTGTCGGATCGGCGGTTCGCGGCTGTCCGGTGGCGCGTTCATCAGCGGCACCGACCGGGAGAAATTCCAGCAGGATCTGGTCAAACACCTCACGGCGAACTGCAAGAAGCAAGGGATCGAAATCCTCGCGGTGGCGATCACGTCGATTCAGCCCCCCGATGAAATCGCCGGTCCCGTACGGCTCCGCGAAGTCGCCAAGCAGCAGCTTGACCAGTACAAGCAGGAACAGCTCCAGCAACTCTCCGAGGCCCAGTTGAAGGTTCAGGAGATGCTCGCGCTTCAGAAAAAGCAGATGGTTGAGGCCGAGCAAGGCGTCGTCGAGAAGACGACCAAGTCAAAACAGGAACAGAGAGTCGCCGAGACCTTGGCCGCGCAGAAGCTGATCGTCTCGGGGACTCAACTCGAAGCCGCCAAGGACAAGGCCTCTGCGATTATCGCCAAGGCCGAGGCCGACGCCGACGTGATCAGGTACAACAACACGGCCGAAGTCGCCGGTCTGGCGGCGAAAGTCGCGGCGTTCGGCGGCGACGGTTCGGCTCTGGCCCGGAACGCCCTGGTGCAGAAGCTCGC
>JAYUFP010000497.1:0-1632 GCA_043738665.1 Isosphaeraceae bacterium | reverse complement strand
GACGGATTCCTGAAACGGATCGACACGTTCCTCGGCCTTGCCGAGAAGCATAAGATCGGCGTGATGTTCGTGCTGTTCGACAGCGTCTGGAACCCGTTCCCGAAGTCAGGCCCGCAGCCCGCGCCCAAGGCGCACCTTCATAACGCCGGGTGGGTGCAGAGCCCGGGGATCGAGGTTCTGAAAGATCCCGCCAAGCAAGACGCCTTGGAAGGGTACGTCAAAGGGGTTGTCGGCCGGTTCAAGGACGACCCCCGCGTGCAGGTTTGGGACCTGATCAACGAGCCCGACAACCGCAACGGTTCGAGCTACGGCAAGTTCGAGCCCGAGAACAAGTCGGAACTCGCGCAGGCGCTCTTGAAGAGGACGTTCGCTTGGGCGAGGGAGGCGGGAGCGACTCAGCCGTTGACCTCGGGGGTCTGGATCGGCGATTTCGGGCCTGAGAAGGCGTCTCCGATGAGCAAGTATCAGCTCGCCGAGTCGGATATCGTCACGTTCCACAGTTACGACCCGCTCGCGAAGCTGGAGAGGACGGTGGCCGTGCTGAAGACTTATGGAAGGCCCGTGCTCTGCACCGAGTACATGGCCAGGCCCAACGGCAGCACGTTCGACCCGGTTCTCGGCTATTTCAAGCGAGAAGGGATCGCCGCGTATAACTGGGGGTTCGTCGCGGGGAAGAGCCAGACGATTTACCCGTGGGATTCGTGGAAAACCGAGTACACCATGGAGCCGAAGGTCTGGTTTCACGATATCTTTCGTAAGGACGGTTCGGTTTTCAGCGAGAAGGAAGTCGAGTACATCCGGAAGATGACCGGGAAGGGGCGATGAGGCCCCCGGGTCGGGAGGATGTCGCCGAGTTGGAGACGGGCTGAAGAGGGCGGGGTCGGGAGACCCTCGCCCGGCACGGGTCGGCTGGGAGACCCTCGCCAAGGGTGCGTCGGTCGTGCGTGGACAACGCCGGAATCTTTGGTTAGACTCCAGGTACAAGCCTTGTTGATCTATAATTTAACAAATCGCGTGATCGGCGAATTTCGAAGGGCGAGCGGGGTGCGAGTCGATGGTTGATTCTCAAGGACACGGCTGCGAGGGGTTCCGAAGTCTCGCGATGACTCGGCGGCGGGCCTTGTGCGCGGGCACCCTGGCGATGACCGGGCTGGGGTTGCCGGGGCTGTTCGCCGGGCGGGCGCTTGCGGCCGATCTTTCGCGGGGCAGGGGGGCGAAACGGGGGAATCAGGGGTTCGGCGGCGCGAAGTCGTGCATCCTGATCTTTCAGTGGGGCGGCCCGAGCCAGCTCGATACGTGGGATCCCAAGCCCGACGCCCCTGTTGCCGTCCGCGGGCCGTTCGCGTCAATCGCGACCGCGACCCCCGGCGTGCGGATCAGCGAGCATTTCCCGCTCCTCGCGAAGCAGACGGAGAAGCTGGCGATCGTGCGGTCGATGACCCACGACGACCCGGCGCACCTCTCGACGGCACACTGGCTGTTGACCGGCCACCTCGCGCCGACAATCAAGTCGGACGCGATCGGGCCGTCACCCAACGACTGGCCGCACCTCGGGGCGGTGGTCGCGAAGTGCCGGCCTTCGGGCGGTTCGATGCCTTCGGCCGTGACGATGCCCTGGACGGTCGCCCATCC
>JAYUFP010000496.1:0-5286 GCA_043738665.1 Isosphaeraceae bacterium | reverse complement strand
TCTGGGGGCCCAGCGACTCCGACAGGCGTTGCTGTTCGTTCATAAGCAGGCGGAGATATTCCGAAGGCTGTACGGGGCCGAGGCCCTGCGCGGTCTTCGCCGCGAGGCCGTTCGCGCCCCCCGCGACGTGGTCGAGGGCGTAAGCGATCGACGCCAGGCTGACCCCCTCGGAAGCGAGCTTCTTGCCGAGTTCGAGTTGGGTCTTGAGCTGGACGGCCTTCACCATGATGTCGCGTGAAGCCTTGTCCCACTCGTCGATCCGACGATGCACCACCGTGCGGCCCGCGCCGTCGCCGGTGAGCTGAGGCGCGCTCTGGCGGAACTCCAGGTACTTCCGCTCCAGGTCTTTGAGCTCGCGCATCAGGTCGTTCTGGGCGCGGGTCATGAGCACGACGATGTCGCCGTTGTTCTTGGCGAAATACTCTTCGAGAAAGAAGTGGTAGCTCCGGGTCACCGCCGTCACGACCCGGACGGCTTCCTCGCGGGTCCGCGCCCGGCAGGCGACCTGAAGGATCTTCGCCGCTCGGTCGGGCCGGCTCACGCTCAGGTTCTCGGCGACCTCATGGACGCACGCCTCGATGCCGTCCGAACCGCCGAGGGAGGGGAGGTTGTTGAGCCCGACGGACTCGACCGCATGTCGAAGCACGACCTCACTGCTGACGAGAGCCATGTGCGTCGGGATATCGTCCTCGACACCCCGGACCAGCCTCACCGCTTCGGCCGCCCCCCCGAGCGGGGAGCTCCCGCTGTCGAGAACCAGGAGCTTGGCGGTCGCCTGGTACTGACGCTTGGAGACGACGAGGAAAGTTCCCGCGACGGCCAGGCACGCGACGACGCATCCCACGAAGATCAACCGGCCCCGCCAGAGGACGGCGAGGACGCTCATCGGGTCAGTGAGGAAGTCGAAGGCCGCGGCCGAACTGAAGGGCGACGGCGGCGATGGCGGAGGGTTCGCCGGAGTTTGGGTCATGATGAATCAGTCCGTGGTGCAAGACCGAGGCGGGGCCGAACGGTCACGAGTCGAGGTTTTAATACGCCCCGCGCCCGCGGAAAACGACGAGGGCGGTGCGGAACAAGAGGCGCAAATCCAGGATGAGTGAACGTGAATCGACATAACTCATGTCCATGGCGACGCGCTCGGGGTAAGTCGTGTCGCTCCGTCCGCTCACCTGCCAGAGGCCGCCGAGCCCCGGCTTAACGGTCAGGAGCTTCGCGCCATAGGCCCCGTATTTCGCCAGCTCGGGCTCCACGATCGGCCGGGGGCCGATGAGGCTCATGTCCCCGATCAAGACGTTCCAGAGTTGCGGCAGCTCGTCGAGGCTCGTCCTGCGAAGGATCGCGCCCACGGGTGTGACGCGCGGGTCTTTCTTGATCTTGAAATTCGAACCGAATTGCGCCGACAACTCCTGGCTCGACGCGAGCGTCTTCTCGGCGTCGCGGATCATCGTGCGGAACTTCCAGCAGTGGAAGACTCGGCCCCCGCGACCCAGCCGGCGCTGGCGGAAGAACACGGACCCGGAGCTCGTCATCTTGATCGCCAGGGCGATCACCAGGAAGACCGACGACGCGAAGGCGAGCAGGATTGCCGAACCGAGAAGGTCGGTGACTCGTTTCCCGAAATCGTAAAAGCTGTTGGGCACCGTCTCCCGGCCTGACGCCGACGCCGGGGACCCCGCGGGCTGACTCGCCTGTTCGAACTCGATCGAGGGGTAGGCGGGACTGCTCATCCGATCGCCCTCCCGATCCGGACTGGACACGCCGCCCGCGTGGTCGGGGTGCAGCCCGGGCGCACTCGGCCTTTGTAAAGAAAGGTTCTCATCATCGATCCCTGATAGCCCTGTATGAGTGATGAATGAATCAAGGCGGAGTCAGAAAATCGGCTTCCGCCACGGTTGTTGGTAACGCATTAGGGTGCTCGTGGCGCGCGCCCAAGACGCCTTCGGTTTTTTCGACCCTCGCTCTGCCGAGGCACTGATGCGAGCCGTCTCGTCGCCTTGCCGAATGAGGACTCGTCGCTTTGAGGCAAGCGGGACTTGATCTTGCGCCGAATCGGCCGGGCCGGCGGCTGGCGCGAAGCCCGAGTCAGCCACACCTCGCTCGGGTGCTCATGTTGCAAATAAAAAACGTTCATGTGGAAAACGTGGTCTATGCTGCGATACTCCGGTCGAGAACATTTATGATGAGCCTCACGGCCGGGGAACAACCGGCGAGATGATCGTGAATTTGCCGCAGGAGGCCGGAGGCTCATGGAGGAGGTGAACCGGGGTGAAGGACACGATGAGGCTGTATGAGCGACCCGTGCTTGAATGAACTTTCCGAAGGACTCGACGGCACCGCCGCGGCGACGGCCGAAGAGATCTTTCGGGCCTACGAACCTTATTTGCGAATGGTCGTGAGGCGGCAGATGACACCCCGCCTTCGCACCCGTTTCGACTCGCGCGACGTCGTGCAGTCGGTCTGGTCGGAAACGCTGCTCAGGGCCAGAGACGGGCAAAGGCAGTTCCGCCTCCCCGACCCGCCGCGGCTGCGGGCCTTCTTGGTTCGACTCGTGTTGAATCGGTTCATCGACTTCTACCGGCGGCATCGCACGTCACTCGACCGCGAACGTTCACTTTCCACGGTCGAAGAGCGCAACATCCCCGCGACGCGATCCGACCGCCCCAGCGAAGTCCTTCAAGCCGGCGAACTCTGGGCGCACCTTCTCAGTATCTGTCCCCCGGCCCACCACGACCTCCTGCGGATGAAGACACTCGGAGCGCCACTCGCCGAGATCGCCGACAGGACCGGCCTTCACGAAAGCAGCGTTCGCCGCATCCTCTACGACTTGGCAGGACGCTACGAGGCCGGACAAGCCGCCCGCTCGGCCTGCTGAACCTTCAGCCCGCGACGGCCATCGGTCACGCCACGACGGAGCTCGACCGCCGGAACCGAACGGTCATGGTCCGGCCCGATTCATGAAGATCACGACCGACCGCCGCCTCGGATTCCGATCCCCGACGACCGCCGATCCCGCCTCTCTCCGACGCTTCACCAGCGACCCCACGAGGACGCGATTCCGATGACGATCCACCCGACGACCGGCACGAGGGCTTTGAAAGGCCGCCGACCCGCCACCATCACCCCGGTGACGCTGGCGGAACGCGTCGCCGGAGAGATGTCCGCGGCGTGGAGCATCGGACGCCGACGGCCCGCCGAAGACTTCCTCGCCGGCTTCCCCGAACTCGTCGCCCACCCCGAAGCCGCGTCGCGCGTCATTTATGAAGAATATTGCCTCCGCGAAGGACTCGGCCAAGAACCCGATTCCGCGGAACTTTTCCGGCGCTTCCCGCAATGGAGTGAACACCTCCGAATCCTGCTCGACTGTCACGACCTGATCCGGCCCCGCGCGCCCTTGCCCTGCCCGTTCGACCCCGGCGACCTCCTCGGGGAATACCGGATCCACTCCCTGCTCGGTCAGGGCCGCAGAGGTTCCGTTTTCCTGGCGACCCAATCCACCCTGGCCGACCGCCCCGTCGTCCTCAAACTCACGCGTCGATTAACCGGCGGGCACGAACACCTCGCGCTGGCCCGCGTCCCCCACCCCCACGTCGTCCCCCTTTACTCGGTTCATGACTTCCCCGACCGCGACCTCCGGGCCCTCTGCATGCCCTATCTCGGCGGCACGACGCTCGACCGGCTCCTCGACGGACTGGAGGACTGTCATCCCCCCGAGCGTACCGGCGACAACCTGATCGCGCTGCTCGACGGCGCCCGCACCGAACTGACCGTCCGACGTGACGGAAGCGACACCCGACTCTCGTTCGCGACCTCGAGTTACCCGCAAATCATCCGCCGGTTCGGAGCCCAGCTTGCCGAAGCGCTCCATTTCGCCCACACTCGCGGCCTTCTCCATCTCGACTTGAAGCCTTCCAACGTGTTGATCGGCGACGACGGCGAGCCGATGCTCCTTGATTTTCATCTCGCCCAGAGCCCTCTCTCTCCGGGATCGGCATGGCCGGAGCGGATCGGCGGAACCTTCGGCTACATGGCGCCGGAGCACGAAGCGGCGATGGATGCCGTGCTTCAAGGGAGGACCATCCCCCACGCGCTCGACGCCCGCGCCGATGTGTATGCGTTGGGGGTGACGCTCTACGAGGCGATCACCGGGACACCGCCGCCGGGGGCGAACGTCCACGCGTCGGTGCTCTTGCGGGCCAACCCGAGGGCCGGCTCCGCGCTCGCCGCCGTGGTGACCCGTTGCCTCTGCCAAGACCCCGACCGTCGCTACGCGAGCGCGGCCGAACTCGCCGGCGCCCTCCGAAGGCCGCCGTTCGCCGGGGTCGAAGGCTTGTGGCGAAATTTCCGACCCGCGGGGTTCACGCGACTCCTGGGATACTGAGCGAAATCGTCGCTCTGGAAGAGGGTGAAGAGGTCGTTGGTGACCGTCAGGAACCGGTCTTTCTCCAACGATTTGAGCTGGCCTCGAACGTACAACGCCGTGAAAACAAAAGCGATCATCGATATCGTCGAGGCGATCGCGTTGAGGGCGTTCCAGAACACATGTCGGTTCCTGTCGGGGACTCGAAGGCGCGGATCAATCTTCGGTAAGCGGAACCGGGCGGTAGATCCAGATCTTGCCGCCGGGCTGGAAAGCGTCGAGGTGGAGCTTCCCTTCCTTGACCTTCATCATCTCGTCGTCACTGCTGCCGTCGGGCCCGGTGTTCTGGTGGAGCACGGTGATGACTTTGCCTTGCTCCTTGACCGCGGTGACGACCGCCGTGTGATGGGAATACGCTTCGTGCCAGGTCAGGATTCGATTTCCCGAGAGCACGCGCCTTCCCTTGAAAGCCGCGTCGCGGAACTGAAGGATGTCCCCGGGGAGGGCTTCCTTGAACGATTCGATCTCGCGGCCCCAGACGTAGTCGCCCCCCGAGTTCTCCAGCGGGAACCGCTTCGCCCCGGCCTCCCGGAGCGCCTCGACCGCGAGACTGGCACACTGGCCGTTCGTGACCTTCTTCCCGAGCTGTTCGCGGCAGAATTTGACGACCTTCGTGTTCAACGGCGGGAGGTCGGGCTCCGCATTTTTCGACTTCGGTTTCGGTTCCCCGGCGGCAAGGCTTCCCACGACCGCCATCGTTAGGAGTGACAGACGACCGAAAGACATGACGAAAAACTCCAAGGGGTCGCGGCTTCAAGTCTCCGATGCGATTCGATGTTCCTGCAAGCGACGGGGATGGTAAGGCTCCCGCCGAGTCCGGCAGATCCTTCCCGGAAGGTTTGCCCTCCCGGAATGATGCCATGACGATG
>JAYUFP010000495.1:0-5292 GCA_043738665.1 Isosphaeraceae bacterium | reverse complement strand
GACTCTGAGGCCTCGGTGGAACGCACGGGTTCGAGTACGAACCCGTGGCACCCTGTTACCCATCTTCTCTATTTTGAAACAATTAATGGCCCTGTCTTTTCCATCAACATCATGTCCTTTGAAGCCTCGAAAACGTATGTTTGCGTACTGACGTCCGCGTCTCGCGGAGCGCTCGCGGTCCTACGGATTTGGGGACCCGACGCGATTGCGGTCGCCGATCGCGCGTTTCGCCCCGCGCGTGGGGTTCGTCTCGCGGAAAGCGCTCGCGACCGCCCTCGATTGGGAAGGGCCGGCGAAGGCCCGGGCGACGAGATTGTCGCGGTCATCAGTTCAGAGCAACCGCCTGAGGTTGAGTTTCACTGCCACGGCGGTCCAGCGCCTGTTGATCTCGTCATGAAAGCGATCGTAAGTGCGGGAGCGGAATGCGCACCGGCCGAGAGCGGGATCGCTCGGACGCCGCAAGGGAGGCTGACCGCTCAGGCTCTTGCCGACCTGGCCCACGCCTCGACCTTGCGCACCGCCGAGATCCTTCTGGAACAGTCGCAAGGGGCGCTCCAGCGTGACCTGGAGGAAATCGATCGGCTCGCGATGGCAATAGACATGAATGCATCTCAATTATTGAACGATTTGATCGAACGCGGGAAGTTGGGGACACGTCTGCTCACGGGCTGGTCGGTCGCCATCGCGGGCCGGCCGAACGTGGGGAAAAGTCGTTTGTTGAATGCGCTCGCGGGTTACGAGCGCGCGATCGTGGACCCGTCTCCAGGTACGACCCGCGACGTGATCTCGCTGCGAACCGCCTTCGATGGCTGGCCGGTCGAGCTTTACGACACCGCCGGGCTCCGAGAGTCCGGTGATGCGATCGAGGCCGCCGGGATCGTGATGGCACGCGCCCGCCAAGCCGAGGCCGACCTGACCCTCCTCGTTCTCGATCGCTCGGAGCCTTTGACACCGATGGACCGGATGCTTCTGGAACGTTTCGAGAATACGGTCGTCATCGCCAACAAATCGGACCTTCCCGCAGCCTGGGAGCCTTGGGAGAGTACGATTGTTCGCGTCTCGGCCGAGCATGGAGAGGGGCTCGACTTCCTTGGCCGGGAGATCGCCAAACGCTTGGTCCAGGAGGTGCCGCCGCCAGGGGCCGGGGTGCCGTTTCGAGGGCCGCATCTGGAGGTGCTGAATCGGGTTTTGGAGAGCCTGAAACACGGTGAAACCCACAAGGCGATCGTAGAACTTCGATCGTTGTCCGCAGGAGATCCGGCGACGATTTAATCGGTCGGCGGCGCGACGGGAATGCGCTCGATATCACACCCGGCGGTTGTCGCGGGCGAGTCGTTCGCGAGACGTGCGTCGTCGCGAGCGATCGTCCATGCGGGGAAATCTTCGTCCCACTCTTCCAGGAACTTCAGGTCACCGTGGATCGCGGCTAGCTCGCGAGAGCCGACCGCCACCACCCAACTTGGCCGGTCGTAAAGGGTCGGGACGCTCCCGAGCTGAGCCGACTGATCGCGACGATAGGTGGAGATTTGATGATACCCCACACCGTGGCCTTCCCAGACGATCCGGTCCCGCATCGACGCAGGGGCGTCCTGCCCTTCCACGCGAACCAGCGGAGAGTCTTTGGGGCTGGTGGCAAAGATCGAGTCACGCGCGTTAATGTCGGCGACCGGCAATTCGGGCTCGCCCTGAGCACTTTCAAGCAGGATGAGCCCACGTCCCATCCGTGCCGTCACCTGCCGGAACGTGAGACTCAACCGCTCCGCCGTCTGCCCTTTGGGCAAGCCATGGGCACGAACGGCACTTCCCGCCGTGGCGATCAGGGCGTCGTTCAGCACGAGAACCAGACGCTCCCCCGCCGCGACATCCACCAAGTCGCCCCCCACTCGAAAGAGGCTGTCGCTGGCCTGAACCGTGGCCGCGAGCGGATCGGGGACATTCATCGCGTCGTCTTCCTCGTGATCACCGGGCGCGACGGTCACAACGGCCGAAGTGGTCTGATCTCCCTCGATCGTCACCGTGCAGTTGACGAGATTCAGATACGTTCCGGGCCAGACGGAGAACGCCGCCCAACGTCCTAGCCGGGGAGCGTTCGCGCGCGGCAAAATCACGTCGAACCCCTCCAGTTGAAGCGAGCCGGAGTGGAGCCCGAAAAGTGCCGCCCAACCCGTCGCGGGGTGTCGATCGGCGGGCGCGGGCAAAAAACGGAGCCTTGGACGTGTCTTGCCGGCCTCGGCCTGAATCCGCCATGAGCCCGTGCCTCGAATCGCGGACCCTGCGAGTTCCCAGTCGGCGTCGGCCGCGACCCGGATCAAACCCGGACGTCCGGACGGGTCTCCCAGGACACTCTGCAACTGGTCTGCTTTTCGAAGCACCTGAGTGTCCGCATGGGACGAATCGTTCCGCGACGGAATCGAGGTTGGCGACTTCGGCGCGACGGGCATGGGCTCGGTTGTCGTGGTTCTCGCGATCGCTTCCGCGTTCTCCGTCACAGGCATTGTCGGCATTTCGACCGGGTCGATACCGGTCGTTGGTGTGTCACTCGCAGCGGGTTTATCGCGTCCCGGCGGCATCACGGGCATCTCGGGCAGGTCACCGGGCTTAGAAGTCACGGGTTCGGCCAAGGTTTCGATGGGAACCGACGTCGGCGTATTCGTCGAGGCGACAACCGTGGGCGGAACCGTTCGTGCTTTCGGGGTTTCCGCGACCCGTTCCGACAGAGCGGGAGAGGGAATCTCGGATGTCTTCGGTTCCACCTTGGATGGGATTCCTTGCGAGGCGACGGTTTTGGCCGCGGCGGGCCGGATCGGCGGCGGAAGGGAACCTAGCGGTCCTTGACGGACGCCGACATCCGCCGAGATCGCGAGGTTTTCTGAAGCGAGGCGGAACAGCCGCGTTGGATTTTGGGTCTCGCTTGCGAACGCCGTCAGGGGATCGGGCTCGGCCCAGATGATGCTTCGGGAGAAGACCGAGCCGGATTCTCGGAGTTCGTTCGGGGTTTCTTTCCAGGTTGATGCATCGCGAACCGCCTCACGGACCCGCTTGGGGTCCAGTGGCAGCAGAAAGGTCGCGATGCGTCCGTAAAGATTGGACCGGCCCCGCCAGACCACCACGTCGGGGGCATCGGCGACGACCAGCGTGGCTTCTCCCGTTCCTGCCGGCGCGACCACCGAATCGTCGATCGAGATCCGGGGGGCTGCGCCTTCGAAGCGAAAGACGGGACTTGCTGAGGCAATGACACTGAGATGTCGAAGCCGCAATTCTCCAGGGAAGGGCGTGGCCGCGCGGCCGTTGTCCATCCAGAAAGCGGGCTCCGAAGTGGCCAGGGTGCAGTCTCGCACGCTGAGATCGACCGCTCCCGTCGCGAGTACGCCTACAAGGTTGCCATCGATATGGCATTTGTCGAGGAACACGGCGGGGGGTCGGTCCTGCCCGGCATTTGCCTCCGAAGCGCCTGTCCCGCTCGAACGCACCTCGATCGCGGCGATACGTCCTCCTTCGGGAGTGAGAGCGCCGATTCGCCGGAAAAGGCAGCGGCGGATCGTGAGTTCGGAATCATCGACGCGGATCGCGGAGAGGGGTTCGACCCGGTCTCCGGTTTCAAGCAGGAACTCCAGGCCTTCGAGGGTGACATGGCTGCCCGCGAAGTCGAGCAATGCGGGGCGAGTGTTCGCTCCTGAAGGCAGGTCGCTTGCAATTCGAAGGATGGGCCGGACGCCGGCATCCGCGACGATTGTGATGTCTCGGCCTGTCCATCGGGCGGCGGCGGGCCGTTCACCGGCGACCCCCGCTCCGAGGATGAAGGGGCCGTTGGTCGCCAAGACGATCACTGATCGGGCAGGCGCGTTGGCGATGGCGCTGAGGAGTTCCTCGGTCGACTCCACGGTGATGTTGCGCGGGGCCGCGGCGACAGGCAGGCCTGCGGGCTCCGCTTCCTGGACACGCCGCGGACCGGGTGAGGCCTTCGTGACGGGGCGCGCGCCGGGATTGACTGATTCGGTGACCATGGGCTTGACCGACCGAAGATTGGTCTCGACCTCCGCCGTCATCGATGAATTGGGCGATCCACCCTCGCGGCCCCACCAGAGCAGGGCGGAAACGATCAAGGAGAAGACAAGAGCGGGCACTCCCCAGACAAGGTGGCGCTCCCAGGCGGCAGGCGCGTCGGCCTCCAGCCAGACCAAACCTTCCGGGCTGACCGATCGCAGGCCCAGAGCGCCGGCGACAGTCAGTAGGTCCCGCATCAGTTGCTCGGGCGTCTGATAACGGCGGTCGCGATCCTTCGCCATCAGTTTCACGAGAATGCTTGCGAGGTCCGGCGGAACGGCCGGGTTAAGCGCGCGAATCTCCGGAGGAGCTTCTTCCTGATGCTGGATCAGCTTCTGAAGCACCGTCCCTTCCGGAAATGGCGGTCGGCCAGAAAGCATGTGAAAAAGCGTGCATCCGAGCGAATAAAGATCGCTGCGCACGTCGACGTCGCGCGGGTCGCGGGCTTGTTCAGGGCTGATGTAGTCAAACGTACCCAGGGTCATTCCGCTCTGGGTCAGTCCATCGTCCCCTCCGCGTTCAAACCGCCGCGCCAGGCCCATATCCACAAGCTTGGCGCGGCCGTGCGGCGTGACGATGATATTCGAGGGCTTGATGTCGCGATGCACCACACCACGTTCCGCGGCATGCACCAGGGCGTCGGCAATCTGCAACGTGAAGTTGATCGCCTCGACGGCCGGCAGCGGCCCGTTCTTCTCGACGCGCTGGCGGACCGTGGTTCCTTCGATGTACTCGAACGCGATGTAGTGGTAGCGGCCATCGTTGCCGATTGTGTAGACTCGCGCGATGTTCTCGTGGTCGAGGCGGGCGGCGGCTCGGCCTTCCTGGTAGAACCTCTGGACCACCTCGGAATCGTTTGCCTGCTCGGGAGGCAGAATCTTGAGGGCGACTTGCCGATCAAGCCGGGTGTCGAGCGCTCGAAAGACAGCACCCATCCCACCGACCCCGATCGACTGTTCCAGCACGAACATGTCGATCCGTTCGCCGTTTCGAGGCAATGGAAGCGCTGTCGGCAAAATCGATCCATCTCCAGGAACGATCTCCACGCGCGAGGAGGAACTGACGCTCGACCCTGTCGCCGTCTCGGCCGCTTTTCGCACCGTGGGCGGGTCGACGGAGGAATAGGCCGCATTCCTCATTCCCGATCCGCGATCGGCCGACGATTCACCCGTGGGATGGCCGGAGGGGACAAGGCGCTCAGGGCGTGGGGTCAGGGCAGGGTCGGGCATCGACCGGGTCTCTTGGGAC
>JAYUFP010000494.1:0-5298 GCA_043738665.1 Isosphaeraceae bacterium | reverse complement strand
TCGTTAGTCGTTCGCTGAGTGCATCCGCCGGGATCGGTTGGCGCACCCCCGCGGCCTCTCTCCTTCACCCCCTTTGCCGAACCCTCTCCGGGCGTTACGATAAAGGAAAGACGACCCTCCAGGAATGCCCCACGACCGGCCTTCCTCCCACCCGATTTGCACCGTATCCAACAGGGAGATCGAGCATGGGCTCTCATTCCCGGGCAACCCTCGGAGCGACTCTTGCGCTCGCGATCGCGATGAGTTCGGCCGACGACGCTCGCGCCGCCGACAAGCCCATCGACTTCACTCGCGACGTCCGCCCGATCCTCGCGACGAACTGCTTCAATTGCCACGGTGCCGACTCCGCCAATCGCAAGGGGAAGCTCCGCCTCGATACACCGGAAGGGACTTTCAGCGTCGCTGGGTCCGGGTCGAAAGCCGTCGTGCCGGGCAAGACCGGTGAGAGCGAACTTTATCAGCGAATCACCTCGAAAGACGCCGAAGAACACATGCCCCCGGCGAAGACGGGCAAGGCCCTCAAGCCCGAACAGATCGCGATTCTCAAGAGCTGGATCGAACAGGGGGCGACCTATCAACAACACTGGGCGTTTACGGCCCCGGTGAGGCCATCGGCCCCGAAGGTCAACGACGAGAAATGGGTCAGGTCGGCGATCGACAGGTTCGTTCTCGCCAGGCTTGAAAAAGAAGGGCTCAAGCCGTCTCCCGAGGCCGACAAGGTGACGCTCCTTCGCCGCCTCAGCCTTGATTTGATCGGGCTCCCACCCACGATCGCCGAGGTCGATGCGTTCGTCGCCGACACGAGCCCCGAAGCGTATGACAAGGCCGTGCAACGGCTCCTCGACTCGCCCCATTACGGCGAGCGCTGGGGCAGGCTCTGGCTCGACGCGGCTCGCTACGCCGACTCCGACGGGTATGAGAAGGACAAGCTCCGGTGGGTCTGGTTTTACCGCGACTGGGTGATCAAGTCTTTGAATAAAGACCTGCCGTACAACGACTTCATCATCGACCAGATCGCCGGGGATCTTCGTCCCAACGCGACGCAAGATCAGGTCGTCGCGACCGGCTTCTTACGGAACTCGATGATCAACGAAGAGGGGGGGATCGACCCCGAACAGTTCCGGATGGAGGCGATGTTCGACCGTATGGACGCCGTCGGCAAAGGCGTGCTCGGCCTCACGATTCAGTGCGCCCAGTGTCACAGTCATAAATATGACCCGCTGACTCAAGACGAATATTACAAGATGTTCGCCTACCTGAACGACACTCACGAGGCGAACGTCGCTGTCTACACCCCCGACGAACAAAAGGCCCGCGCCGACCTCTTCGGCAAGATTCGCGCGGTCGAGGACGACCTCAAGCACAAGACGCCGGACTGGCCCGAAAAGCTCGCGGCCTGGGAGAAGTCGCTCCCGCCCGAGCCCGAGTGGACCGTGATTCAGCCCGTGGTGGACGACATCTCCAACGGAGGCCAGAAGTACGTCCCCATGCCCGACGGCTCGTTCCTGGCGTCTGGGTATGCTCCGACAAAGCACCGCGTGAAGATGACCGTGCGTACGGATTTGAAGGACATCGCCGCGTTCCGGCTCGAATTGATGAACGACCCGAATCTACCGAGGAACGGCCCGGGGCGCTCGATCAAGGGGACGGGAGCACTCACCGAATTCGAGGCCGAGGTTGCCCCCGCTGACGCCCCGACGAAAGTCCAGAAGGTCAAAATCGTGAGCGCGACCGCCGACGTACACCCCGCCGAAGCGCCTCTTGAATCGATTTTTGACGACAAGAGCGAGAAAGCAAGGATCACAGGCCCCGTCGCGTTCGCGATCGACGGCAAGGACGAGACCGCGTGGTCGTTCGACGTCGGCCCGGGTAGACGGAACGTCCCCCGCAAGGCGGTGTTCAACGCCGAGAAACCCGTCTCTTTCCCCTCCGCGACAATCCTCACCGTCTACCTCAAGCAAAACCACGGCGGATGGAATAGCGACGACAACCAGAACTGCAACCTCGGCCGGTTCCGCGTCTCGATCACTTCGAATCAGGACGCCAAAGCCGACCCGCTGCCGAAGGACGTTCGCTCGGCACTCTCGATCGCCCCGGACAAAAGGACCCCCGCGCAGGCCTCGGCCGTCTTCAGCTGTTGGCGAACCACGGTCCCCGATTGGAAGGCCGAGAATGAGGCAATCGAGGCCTTTTGGAAGATTCACCCCGAAGGCTCGACCCAGCTGGTGATGAAGGCCCGCGAGATGTCGCGGACCACCAGCGTGCTGAACCGCGGCGACTTCCTCAAGCCCGTCCGCGCGGTCGAGCCCGGGGTGCCGCGGTTCCTGAATCCCATGCCCGCGGACGCCCCGCCGAACCGCCTAGGTTTTGCCGAATGGCTCGTCGACCGCAAGGCCCCCACAACCGCACGAGCCGCCGTGAACCGGATCTGGCAAGCCTATTTCGGCACGGGACTCGTTTCCTCAAGCGAGGATCTCGGAACGCAGTGCGAGCCGCCGAGTCACCGCGAGCTTCTCGACTGGCTGGCCACTGATTTCATGGATCACGGCTGGAGCCAAAAATCGCTGCACAAGGCGATTGTTTCCTCTTCGACGTATCGGCAATCCTCGAAGATCACGCCCGAACTTCTGGCAACGGACCCTTACAACCGCCTCCTCGCAAGGGGTCCGAGGTTTCGGATCGAGGCCGAACTCGTGCGGGACGTTGCGCTCGCGGCCAGCGGGCTCCTCGACCCGAAAGTCGGGGGGCCGAGCGTTTTCCCTCCAGCCCCTGAATTCCTGTTTCAGCCCCCGGTGAGCTACGGCCCGAAGATCTGGCCGGCATCAAAAGGTTCCGAGCGCTTCCGCCGAGCTTTGTACACGTTCCGGTATCGCTCGGTCCCTTATCCCGCATTGCAGACTTTCGACGCCCCGAACGGCGACTTTGCCTGCGTTCGACGGTCGCGTTCGAATACGCCGTTGCAAGCTTTGGTGACGTTGAATGAGCCGGAGTTTCTGGAGTGCGCGCGGGCGTTGGCCTTGAACGTCGTGCGAGCCGGCGGGAAGTCGGACGCGGAGAAGATGGTTTACGCGTTCCGGCGTTGCGAGGCGAGGAAGCCTTCCGAACGAGAGCACACGGCGTTGTTGGCCTTGCTCGAAAAGGAGACGAAACGGTTCGGCGAGCCGGGGGCGAACCCTTGGGATCTCGTGGCCTCAAACCCTTCGGACAAGCCGGCTTTGCCCGAAGGGACGGCACCCGCGCAGCTCGCGGCGTGGACCGCGGTTTCTCGGGTTTTGCTGAATCTGGATGAAACGATCACGAAGGAGTAGAGCGGCTCACAGACGGATTCCGCACATCGCGATACCCACACGCTCGCCCAGCCAGTCTGCCTTGTGACCGCGAATTCGGACGCCGAGCGTCCAAAACGGCATTGCCACGCAGAGCATGGGAGAGTTTGATCCGGGAGTCGGTAATTGATCATCGGTAATTGATCATCGGCCATCGATCATCTGTCATTAAGTATCCGCCATCCGTACTTCGCCATCCGCCATGAAAGAGGCCCCCGTGTCCGACTTCAACCCCTACGCACCGCCGGAAACCGACATCACCAAACGGGTGCCCACGGACCCCGGCGAAGGGGTCTGGAGGAACGGGGCCATGGTGGTTTGCAGCAAAAATGCCTGGTTCCCCGATCGCTGTATCAAATGCAATGAATTCTGCGGCGACTCCCGGCTCAAAAAGACGTTGCGTTGGCATCCTCAGGGTTATTATCTGCTCTTCCTCATTAGTCCGATTCTTTACCTGATCGTTGCGATGATCGTTTGGTGGAGGGCGAAAGTCGCCTTCCCGATCTGCGAGCGACACCGTCGCAAGCGCATCATCGCGATTGCGGTTGCCTGGATCCTGCCGATCGCGGGTATCATGATGATGCCCCTGGGTAGGGGTCTGGCCGCCACAGCAGGCGAGAACCGCGGTACCATCGAGACGGTTTCCGTCATCGGCGGATTTGTGTTGATCTTCGGCGGTCTCATCTACGGACTTGTCGGCTCGCGCGTGGCCTCGACCAAGAAGATTGATAAGCTCTACGTATGGCTCACGGGAGCCTCACCCGAGTTTGTAGCTTCCCTGCCGACTTTTCATGGTCGGGTCGAGGGATGAATCGCCGTCGTCGAATTATAGGGTGAACACAGTCAGGGTCTTGGACGCGGAAAATCCGGAAGTTTTCATCCGACACGTTCGTTTCACGACATCCAAGAGTCACGACCATGAACTGCCAGGACCATTTCCGCCGCGGTGAAGACCCGAAGACCGTCGCCAGGCGCTGGTTTTTCCAGCAGTGCGGCGTGGGCCTTGGTGCGGTCGCCCTGAACCAGCTTTTCACCGAGGGCGGATATGCCGCGACCCCGGAACCGATCAACCCCCTGGCGGTGCGCGCCCCGCATTTCGCCCCCAAGGCCAAGCGGGTGATCTTCCTGTTCATGGCGGGGGCTCCCAGCCATCTGGAGCTATTCGACTACAAGCCGCAGCTCTCCCGGTTCAACGGCAAGTTGCCCCCCGCCGAACTGATCAAAGGCTACCGTGCGGCGTTCATCAACCCGAGTTCGACCCTGCTCGGCCCCAAATTCAGATTCAGCAAGCACGGGCAGAGCGGTTTGGAACTTTCCGAGCTACTTCCTCACCTGGCGACCGTGGCCGACGAGATCACCGTGGTGAAATCCATGGTGACCGACGCCTTCAACCACGCCCCTGGCCAGATCATGATGAACACCGGCAGTACCCAGTTCGGCAGGCCGAGCATGGGCTCGTGGACCTGCTACGGGCTCGGCTCGGAGACGCGGGATTTGCCCGGCTTCGTCGTCTTCAGCTCCGGGAAAAAAGGCCCCAGCGGCGGCAATTCGAACTGGGGTAACGGTTTCCTGCCGACCGGCTACCAAGGCGTCCAGTTTCGCAGCAGCGGAGATCCGGTGCTCTACCTCTCGAACCCGAGGGGGGTCGACGACGCATTGCAGAAAGACAGCCTCGCCGCCGTCAAATCCCTGAACAAAATGCGGCTCGACGAGACGGGCGACCCCGAGATCACCACGAGGATCAACTCGTTCGAGATGGCTTACCGGATGCAGTCGAGCGCCCCGGAAGTGATGGACCTTTCTCGCGAGCCGAAACACATCCTTGAAATGTATGGGGCCGAACCAGGGAAACCTTCTTTTGCGAACAACTGTTTACTCGCCAGGCGGCTGCTCGAGCGTGGCGTGCGGTTCGTGGAACTCTTCCACGAGGCCTGGGACCAGCACGGGAACCTCGTCCACGACCTTAAAGTGA
>JAYUFP010000493.1:0-1638 GCA_043738665.1 Isosphaeraceae bacterium | reverse complement strand
TCGTCGGACGTTCGCGATTCGGAGATCGCAAGGAGGATCTGGGATACCACTCCGGCGCGACGCCTCTCGGCCCTGACCTCGCCCACCAGGCACTCGGGGCCACGGTCATCTGGCCAAGTCCCGATGTCCCGCCACAACAACCGGCTCAAGGCCCTACGGGCGTCACGAGGTTGACGCGCGGCGTCGTGATGAAAGTCGTGGAAGCACTGCCGCTGAGCCTTGAGGTCTCGCCGCGACTCCAGGCCGTCTCGCCCGGGAGTCTCATCACTCTCGACCTCGCCGTGAAACGTAGCGAACCGTTTACCGAGGCAGTGACCGTCACCGCGGTGTCGACTTATCCGAACATGGGCAATCCGGCCCCCTCGGTGGCGATTCCCAAAGGACAAACGTCGGGCAGTTTCGCGTTTCGGTTGCCCCTGACCCTTTCGCCGGGCGTTTATTCAATCGTGCTCCAGGGAGCCGGTGCTTTTCCGTTCAGCAAGGACCCAAAGGCGAAGACCAAGCCGGCCGTCGGGTTGGTCATGCCGTCCAACCCGATCACCCTCGTCGTTCGACCTGCCCCCTTGAGTCTCATCGTCAAGCCGGCCGTCGTGAGTCTGAAAGCGGGGGCGAAAGTTGAGGTCGAAGTTTCGGTCAATCGGAAGGATGGCGGCAAAGATCCGATTGAGATTCAACTCGCCGCCCCGACTGCCTTGAAACTCAAGGCCGAGTCCGTCCGAGCGGAGTCCGGGAAGGCGGCGAAACTCGTCGTGATTTCGGCCGCCGATTCACCCCCGGGACCGGCTCTCGGCGTTGCCGTTCGGGCAACGGTCCTCGTCAACGGCGAGCCTGTCGACGTCAATGAGCCGCTCACCTTGACGATCACGAAGTAATTCGAGAACGGGATCGCGACCACCGATCAAATACCAAGGGAACGGGCCGATGAGACTCCACGCCGCATTCCTCTTCGTGGTCCTAGGCAGCGTCGGCTTTGCACAGGCCGCGCCCACACCCTTGCCCGTGAACACCGCGGTACGGAAGGGCGCGGTCAGTTACTCGAAGGACGTGGCCGACATCATGATCGCGAATTGCGCAGGGTGCCATGGCGACGCACTCGCCGAGAACAAGCTCAACATGGAAGAAGTCGCGGGTATGATCAAGGGGGGCAAAAGTGGCCCGGCGATCGTTCCCGGCAATGCCGACAAGAGTTTGCTCTTTCAGATGGCTGCCCACCGGGTCGAGCCGGTGATGCCTCCCAAGGAGAAGAAAAGCGCCAAGCCACTCTCGCCCGATGAACTCGGCCTGCTCAAGCTCTGGATCGACGCGGGGGCGAAAGACGACTCTCAGGAAACCTCCGACGCGGCGAAGGCAGTCGAACTCGGTTCGCTCCCGCCGGGAATTCAACCGATCAACGCCGTGGACCTCACCGGCGACGGCTCGATGGTCGCGTGCGGAAGGGCGAATGTCGTCCAGGTCTACGACGTCGATTCCGGGCTCGAGATCATCGCGCTCGGAGGCCACAAGGATCTGATCCAATCCGTTCGCTTCAGCCCCGACGCCCGGCTCCTTGCGGCGGGCAGCTATGAGATCGTCACTCTCTGGAACGTACCCAAAGTCCGGCTCGAAACGACCTATGTCGGCAGTCCGTGTCAGATCATG
>JAYUFP010000492.1:0-5308 GCA_043738665.1 Isosphaeraceae bacterium | reverse complement strand
TGCGTGGCGGGCAGTGCCCACCCGACAAAGCCCCATATCGGCACGATCAAGTGCGGTACAAGACGTCCTTGACCTGGACGATGATCCGTTCGACGCTCGGCACCGTGAGGGCTTCGAGCATTTTATTATACGGGATCGGCGCGTCTTTCGCCGTCACCCGGCGGATCGGGGCGTCGAGTTCGTCGAAAACCTGGTTGTAGATCCGGTCGGCGATGCTCGCGCCGACGCCGCAGTACGGCCAATCCTCTTCGACGATAACGGCCCTGTGCGTTTTCACCACCGACTTGACGATCGTATCAAGGTCGAGCGGGCGGATCGTCCGGATGTCGACGACTTCAACCGAGATCCCCTCCTCGGCGAGCTTTACCGCGGCCTTGAGGCTGGTGGTCAATGAGCGGGAGTATGTCACGATGGTGACGTCCGTCCCCGCGCGCTTCACGTCGGCCTTGCCGATCGGGACGAGGAAGTCGAGATCGTCCGACACCTCCCCCTTGTCGCCGAGCAGGTTCTCGTGCTCGATGAACACCACCGGGTCGTCGCTGCGGATCGCCGCCTTGAGCATCCCCTTGGCGTCGGCCGGAGTCGCGGGCGTCATGACGATCAACCCGGGGAAATGGGCGTAAAGCGATTCGGGACGGTGCGAGTGGGTCGCTCCGAGAGCCCCGGCGATCCCCGAGTTCCCTCGAAAGACGATCGGCACGGCGAACTGGCCGCCGCTCATGTAGCGCATGTTCGCGGCGTTGTTCACGATCTGGTCGAACGCGACGAAGCTGAAGCTGAAGGTCATGAACTCGACGATCGGACGCAGGCCGACCATCGCCGCGCCGATGCCGATCCCGCTGAACCCGTTTTCGGAGATCGGCGTGTCGATGATCCGGCGTGGTCCAAACTGGTCGAGCATCCCCTGGCTGACCTTGTAAGCGCCGTTGTACTCGGCGACTTCCTCACCCATGAGGAAGACCCGGTCGTCGCGTACCATCTCTTCGGTCATCGCCTGGCGGAGGGCTTCACGGTACTGCAAAACGGCCATCAGTCGATCACTCCTGCGGGATGAACGGGGCTACCGTGATGTCTTCGTAAAGCGCCTCGGGCCTCGGCTCGGGGGAGTTCTCGGCCCACTCGATGGCCTCGTTCACCTCGGCCTTGATCTTCTCGTGCATCTCTTCGATGGCTTCCGCCGTGATCCAACCGCGCTCCTTGAGCACTGTTTCGTAGAGGACGATCGGGTCGCGTTCCACGGCCTTCTCGGCCTCGTCCTTGGTGCGGTATTTCATCGGGTCGCTCATGGAGTGACCGCGAAAGCGGTAGGTCTTGGCCTCGATGAACGTCGGCCCGTCTCCCGAACGGGCGCGGGCGATTGCCTGGCGGGTGACTTGGGCCATCTCCTCGATGTCGTTGCCGTCGACGAGAATTCCCGGCATTCCGTAGGCAGGGCCGCCGCGGAGGGTGAGGTCGGTCGTCCAGCTGTGGCGGTGGAGGTGGGTTCCCATCGACATCATGTTGTTTTCGACGACGTAGATCACCGGCAGTTTCCAGAGCGAGGCGATGTTAAAGGTTTCGTGAAGCGACCCTTGGTCCATCGCCCCGTCGCCGAAGTAGCAGATGCAGACCTGGTCGCCGCCCTTGTATTTGGCGGCGAAGGCGACTCCCGCGGCGAGCGGGATGTGGCTGCCGACGATCGCGTGGCCGCCGAGAAACCCTTTCTCGACGTCGAAGAAGTGCATCGACCCGCCCTTGCCCTTGGAGCATCCGCCGGCCTTGCCGAACATCTCGGCCATGCCGGCTCTGGGCTCCATGCCGCGGGCGATCGCGTGGCCGTGGTCACGGTAGGCCGTGATGACGTAGTCGTCTTCTCGAAGAACGCCGATCGAACCCACGGCGACCGACTCTTGTCCGGAATAGAGGTGGCAGAATCCGCCGATCTTTTGATTCACGTAGAGCATGGCCGAGCGTTCTTCGAACCTGCGGATCAGCAACATTTGCCGTAGCCAGCCGATCGCCTGATTCTTGGTCACGATCGGCTTGGCTTCGGTCTGCGCTTGCGCCATCGCGTTCAACTCCTGAATAGATCCGAGGCCGGGCGGCGGTCGAGGGACGTCCGGAATTTCCAATAGGGCGGGGTTCTCTCGCGGTCGGATTTCTCGAGATCGGTCCCCGCCCGGGGTGCCGGGGGCTGCGTCCGAAGCGAGCGAGGATTTGCCGCGGATGAAAACGTTTCGGATGAAACGGACAAGCTCCGGAAGCATCCCGCCCTCACGGCATTCCGTCGGAAAAAAGGGAGAGCGGCGAGCGACGGAGCAGGGTCAGACTTCGATCTTACCGAAAAGAACGGGATTCAATCCAGCGAAGCTTGCCGGGATTGCCAAAACACATCAAGAGTGGTCCCCGGCCGCCGCCCCTGGATCGGGTCGGCCAGTGTTCTTGGGTTCACTTATGAGGCACTGTCGGCAATTCAAAGGCAGGCTTCAGGATCGCGCCGCGAGTAGTTGTCGGAGCACGTAAGTCAGAATCCCGCCGTGCTCATAATAACGGATCTCTTGCGGTGTGTCGATCCGGACCGTGGCGCCGAACCGGCGGTTGGTCCCGTCGGCTTGGGTCGCCACCACGTTCACGGTCCTTCCGTCGGCGAATCCGGTCTTGATCCCCCGGGCAAGGCCATCGATGGAATAAACCTCTTCCCCGGTGAGTCCGAGACTTTCCGCGTTGTCCCCCGCGCCGAACTGGAGGGGGAGAATGCCCATGCCGACAAGGTTCGAGCGGTGGATCCGCTCGTAACTCTCGGCGATGACCGCTCGAATTCCGAGAAGCTTCGGCCCCTTCGCCGCCCAGTCGCGCGACGAGCCCGAGCCGTACTCCTTGCCCGCGAGGATGATCAGCGGAACGCCCTCTTCCCGGTATTTCTCGGAGGCGTCGAAGATCGACATTCCTTCGCCACTGGGCAAGTGGCGAGTCACACCCCCCTCGGTCCCCGGGGCTAGCTTATTTCGAAGACGAATGTTGGCGAACGTCCCGCGGACCATGACTTCATGATTGCCGCGGCGGGAGCCGTACGAATTGAAGTCGGCCACCGCAACCCCGTGCGATAGCAGGTATTGCCCCGCCGGGCCTTGGATCTTGATCGACCCGGCAGGCGAGATGTGGTCGGTCGTGATGCTGTCTCCCAACACCGCGAGAACCCTCGCCCCGGTAATCTCGCCGACGGGGGCGGGCTGTGCGGGCATGTCCTGGAAGTACGGCGGATTCTTCACGTACGTGGAAGAATCGTCCCACTGGAAGAGTGCGCCGAGAGGCACGTCGAGCGAATTCCAGCGCTCGTCGCCTTGAAAAACCTCTCCGTACTCCTTGGTGAACATCTCCGTCCTGACCGACTTGAGGATCGTTTCCTGAACCTCTTTTTGGCTGGGCCAGATGTCGCGAAGGTAAACGGGCTTACCGGCCTTATCGTTGCCAAGGGAGTCGTTCTGAATGTCGATTTCCATCGTCCCGGCGAGTGCGTAGGCGACCACCAGGGGCGGCGAAGCGAGATAGTTGGCGCGGACGTCGCTGTTCACGCGTCCCTCGAAGTTGCGGTTCCCGCTGAGGACCGCCGCGACCACGAGGTCATCGTCGTGAATGGCCTTCGAGATCTCGGCGGGGAGCGGACCCGAGTTGCCGATGCAAGTCGTGCATCCGTAGCCGACGAGGTTGAACCGGAGGGCGTCGAGGTATTTGTCGAGCCCTGAATCCCGGTAATAGTCGGTCACGACCTTCGAGCCGGGGGCGAGGCTCGCCTTGACCCAGGGCTTGGTTTGGAGGCCTTTTTCGACGGCCTTCTTGGCGAGGATTCCCGCGGCGATCATCACCGATGGGTTCGAGGTGTTCGTGCAGCTTGTGATGGCGGCGATCACGACCGAGCCGTGAGTGATCCCGTGCTTGTGGAGCACATGCGTGTTCGCCGCTGAGGCGGGGTTCTCGACACCGACGGCGACTCCACCGCCGCCTTCACCTTCGAGCCGGAGCTCACTCTTCATGTCGGTCGTCGGTGCGGAAACGCCTTTCGTTCGGGCAGGCTGGGCTTCGAGCATCACCTTGAGGGCTCTGGCGAACGACGCTTTGGCCTCGTGGAGCGGCACCCGGTCTTGCGGCCGTTTCGGTCCCGCGAGGCTCGGCTCGACGGTCGAAAGGTCGAGCGAGAGGGTGTCGGAATACTCCGCCTCGGGGGTTCCGGGGCCGTGGAACATCCCTTGCTCGCGATAGTATGTCTCAACGAGCTTGATGAGGTTCTTGGGACGTCCGGAGAGTTCGAGGTAACGGAGCGTTTCGAGGTCGATCGGGAAGATCCCGCAAGTCGCGCCATATTCGGGGGCCATGTTGGCGATCGTGGCGCGGTCGGCGAGCGGAAGATTCGCCAGACCTTCGCCGTAAAACTCGACGAACTTGCCGACCACGCCTTTTCGGCGGAGCATCTCGGTGACGGTAAGGACGAGGTCGGTGGCGGTCGTCCCTTCCTGCAACGATCCGCTGAATTTGAAGCCGACGACCTGAGGGACCAGCATCGAAACGGGCTGGCCGAGCATCGCCGCCTCGGCCTCGATCCCGCCGACTCCCCAGCCCAGAACGCCAAGCCCGTTGATCATCGTGGTGTGCGAGTCGGTGCCGACGAGAGTGTCCGGGTAGGCGAGCGGGGTGTCTTTGCTTTCCTCTCCATCGAGGTCTGTCGACGTGAACACGACCCGCGCCAGGTATTCCAGGTTCACCTGGTGAACAATCCCGGTATCGGGGGGGACGACTCGGAAGTTCTTGAACGCGTCCTGACCCCAGCGCAAGAACGAATAGCGCTCCTTATTGCGGCTGAATTCCAGTTCGGCGTTGGTGAAAAACGCCCTCGGCGTACCCGCCTCGTCGACCTGGACGGAGTGGTCGATCACGAGTTCGACGGGTTGAAGCGGGTTGATCCGGGTCGGGGTGCCCCCCATCCGTTCCATGGCGTCGCGCATCGCGGCGAGGTCGACCACGGCGGGAACCCCGGTGAAGTCCTGGAGCAAGACCCGGCTGGGTCGAAACGCGATCTCGTTCGCTGGGATCGCCTTGGGGTCCCACGACGCCAGGGAGCGGATGTCGTCGGCGGTAACCGTCACTCCGTCTTCGTTGCGAAGCAGGTTTTCGAGAAGGATTTTCAGCGAGAACGGCAACCTCGCCAGGTCGAAACCGGCCTTGGTCAAAGCGTCGAGCCGATAGATCCGAAATGAAGCGCCGTCGACCGCGATCGTGGCAAGCGCATCGAATGAGCTGGGCATGTTGAATCCGCGTGCGGTGGGTCGAGTCTTCG
>JAYUFP010000491.1:0-1640 GCA_043738665.1 Isosphaeraceae bacterium | reverse complement strand
CGAAGTCCGTCTTTCGATCAACCCACAGAAAAAGCGGGAAGTTAATTGCGGCCGATTCCTCAGGCAAACAGCGCCCGGATCGGCTCGCCTTCGGGCAGGAGGTCGAAGGGACGGCCCGCGCGGTCGTTGATGATCAGGTCGTCGATCCCCATGGCGTGGTAGACGGTCCTCGCGACGTCCTCAGGTCCGACGGGGTGGTCGGCGGGATACGCGGCGTATCGGTCCGAGGTCCCGTACGTCTGCCCGCCGCGGACGCCTCCGCCGGCCATCAGGACCGACATGCACTTGGTCCAGTGGTCGCGCCCCGCGCCGGATTTTCCTCCCGATCGGACGTCGCCGATTCGGGGGTTCCGGCCCATCTCGCTATTCACCAGGACGAGGGTCTCGTCGAGAAGACCACGGGCGTCAAGGTCTTCCAGGAGCGCCGAGAAGGCCCGGTCGAACTCGGGGAGGAGGTGGTCTTTCAGGCAGTTGAAGTTGTTGCCGTGGGTGTCCCAGCCGCCTCCGCTCTTGCAGAGGTTGTTGAGCTTCTCGTCCTCCATCCAGAAGACCGAGACGAACGGAACCCCCGCCTCGACCAGCCTGCGGGCGAGCAGAAGGCTCGTGCCGTTGACGGTCTCCCCGTACCGCCGTTTGACCGTCTCGGGTTCTTCATTCAAGTCGAACGCCGACCGCGCCCGCGACGAGCCCAGCAAGGCGAACGCGCGTTCCTGCTGGAGGGAATACGACGAGATCGCCGGAGAATGGTCCGCCAGCCGGACGGCCTCTTCCACCTGGTTGAGGAGCGAACGGCGACTTGCCAGACGTTCAAGCGTGACCGGGCCTTCGAGCGCGAGGGCGGGGGCGGCGAACGCGTTCGGCTTTTCACGGCTTCCCAGGACATACGCCGGGTCATGCTGCACGCCCAATTTGGCGGCGAACTGTCCGGGGCGTGTGTATTGAGGGGCACCCGGCTTTTGCGGCAGGGTGATCGGCTGCGGCAGGTAGGGGTGGGGCGGCCGTTTGGCCGCGACGACCGAGCCGATGAAGGGCCAGTCGTCGGCCAGAGGTTTTCGGTCGTTCAGCAAGGCGCGGAAACTTGGGTCGGGGGCGTGGCCTGTGAGGTTGTAGTAATAGCCTGCGTGGTGGTCGCCGGTTCCTTTGTCGCCGTGTCCGAGCGAGTTGACGACGGCGAGGTGATGGGCCTGTCTGGCGAGGAGGGGGAGATGCTCGCAGAGGCGGATGGCTGGGGCGGAGGTGGCGATCGGACGGAACTCGCCGCGGATCTCCGCGGGGGCGTTGGGCTTCATGTCCCAGGTGTCGATATGCGAAGCGCCGCCGCTGAGCCAGAGGAGGATGGTGGAACGCGCGTGCTTCCGCCCGGTCGCCCGAGGGGCTTCGCCCGATGTGGCGAACTGTCCGCAAAAGCCGAGGCCGCCCGCCACGAGGAATGCGCGACGGTCGATCGGCCCGCCGAAGCGGGCGTGGTGGGTGTGCATGAGAGCCTCCAGGTCCGGTAGGAGTATAACGCGGACGCGAGGCGCGGGCGATGAAGAATCGTTTGGGTGCGCCAACGGATTCTGGCGGAGTGGTCTTCGCCCTGAAGGGGCGGCACAGGACAGCCCGGGGCATCGCCCCGGGTGACGAGACAAGACGAAAGA
>JAYUFP010000490.1:0-5312 GCA_043738665.1 Isosphaeraceae bacterium | reverse complement strand
TCTTTCGTCTTGTCTCGTCACCCGGGGCGATGCCCCGGGCTGTCCTGTGCCGCCCCTTCAGGGCGAAGACGACTCCGCCAGAATCCATTGGCGCACCCAGCCGAGTCGATCCTCGGCTCAGCAGGTGCTTCGCCCTCCCAATAGGAATCAAAGCAGGCCGCGCCGAGTATATCGCACCCCAAACGACTCATGGCAAATCACGCACGACTCGGTGAGGTTGCGGTAGGCTTTCGAGACTTTCGGCCCTTCGGCATTTTCACCCTCGCCCGCGACCTTGGCGAGGTTGCGCGCGGCTTCGATCGTCGCGTCCATCAATTTGAGCCAGTCCGCATGAGACGCCTTGGCGACCTCGCCCGGCACGGGTGACCTCAAGTCGTTCGCAAGCTTTGCCATGGCAAGGCTTTGCAGCTCGATGAGGTCGCAGTCGTCGGCCGTCAGCAGCTTCAGGTCGTCGGAAATACCCTTGTCGAGGCCCCCCATCTCCTTCATGCCTTCCCGAAGCACGGAAGGTTCGATCAGGGGAATCGAAGCATCACGAACGGCATCACCGGAAAGGAGCCGCATCAAGACGTAATAGCTTCCAAATGCAAGGCAGGCCGCGCCGATCAGGAGGAAAATCCGGTCGCGGTTCATCGGACGGTCCTTGGCTTCGCGATCGAGGAAATAGCTAGGAAATCGGCTCTATTCTTTTCGGAACTGGTCATGACAGTCGACACACGACTTCCGGAGTGAACGGAAGGCGGCAGGCGCCTTCGACCAGTCCGAGGCCGGATCTCCGGCGACGTCGGCGAGGAGGTTCGCGGCGGCCACCGCCTTTGTCGTTTTCTCGTCCCAGTCGCCGATCCGATTCGAGTTTGCGTCGTCCGGGGCTTCCTTTACGAGTTCTTCGAGCAGGGAAGCGACCTTGCTCGCCCTCGCATAGACTTCGGCACGATTGCCGCCGTCGAGCGTGAGTGCGCGTTCAATCGCTTTATTGACGATCTCGACCTCCGCCATGACTTCCTGGATGTTCGTGGTCGAAACGCTCTGGCCCGTGTATTGACCCATGTGCTTCACATTTCGGAAGACCACGACGACCGAAAAAATCGCGATAATCAGCATGCATGCGAGAAAGACCCAGTTCTTCTGCTTGGGCGCCACGCGACCTCCTCGCCGTCCGTAGATCGTTTAGAGTCTGTCCGGAAAGGAAATGGCTAGAAAATGGCTGATGACGGATGGCTGATGACGGATCGGAAAGAGCGAATGCGGCGTTTTCTCGCATCGGTCATCGGCCATTGGTCATCCGTCATCGTTTTTCTCCGGGAAACTTCCGGGACAGACTCTTAGTCACCGTTGCCGAAGTAAGGCCGTGATGCGTACTGGCCGCCGTTTTCCTTGGCGATCCGCTTGAGCTGGTCGCCGGCCTCGCCGCCGCTCAGATCGACGCAATGGATGGGTGTCGACTTGCGATTGATCTTCGCGATCGACTCGACCGTGCCGTCCGGGAATTCGCCGTCCGAAAGCAAGAACACCGCGTCGGGACGTTGCGAAAGGGCCAGGGCCATCGCCCCGCGGGGGTCCGTCGAGCCGTCGGGTTCGATCAAACGAAGCCAGGCGAGGAACTGGTTCTTCGCCATCAGGCCCGCCGACTTGGGGAGGTCTCCGGGCATTGCGATCGGTTCGTCGTTGTAGAAGATGATCTGAAACTTCTGAGGCTCCTGAAGTCTCCCGACCGTCCGCCGGAGTTCATCCTTGGCACGCGCGAGCCTGTCCTCGTCGACCATGCTTCCGGAGCAATCCACGACGAAGACGAAGAATTGCCCGCGAGCCTTCAGACCGAAGAACGAGGTTTGCCGCCAAGGAGGGATCTCTCGCCAGTCATTGTCGAGGTCGTAGCGATTCGACCCGGGGGTTTGCAGGAACGCGGAGCCGCCGGAAGTCTCGCGTTTCTTGGCGCTGGAGACGACGGTCGGGCCGGGATCGCGGGGCGCGACGGCGGGCTTCGATTTCGCCGGCGGAGAGGACTTCGGGGCCGGTGGGCTGTCGGAAGCACCGATCGCGGAAATCAAGACCGCGGCGACGAAAGCGAGCGAGGTCGAGAATCTTCGGTCGATGTGATTCATCCGCGCGATTCTCCACGCCTCCCGCGTTCCGGGTCGAATCTTGGTTTAGCGTACATCATGCCGTCGCCGGCGACCAGCGTCGATTGTCTGAATTCCTTCGAACAAACGGCAATAAGTTGCGAAAGACCCTTGTCGATCCGCGGCCCACATTGTGATAGCCTAAATCCCCCCGCCCGGCGGACGAATCCCTTAAAGGGGACATCTTCACCCGCCGCCCTTGAGAACATCAACCCGCGCCGAGGAGGTTACCCGCGCAATGGGGGCGATCACACTGAACGACGTCCTGATCATCCTCATGGCCGTCGGCTGGCTGGTCCTGCTCGAAGGGCTCCTCAGCGTCGACAACGCGCTGGTCCTGGCGATGATGGTGCGCCACCTCCCCAAGGAACAGCAGAAGCGGGCGCTCCGCTACGGGATCTGGGGGGCGTTCACCTTCCGCGTGATCGCCGTGATCCTCGCTAAGTACATGCTCGACATCTGGTATCTGAAAGTGATCGGCGGATTCTACCTTCTGTATCTCGCGGGCGCACATTTCTGGCCGAAGGGCGAGGAGCGGGATCACGAATTCAAGGCCAGACGGTTCGGACGCGGTTTCTGGGGCACCGTCGTCTCCGTCGAGCTTGCCGACATCGTCTTTTCGCTCGATTCGATCCTCGCCGCCGTCTCGATGGCGGAGGGACTTCCCAACATAGGAAAAGCGACCAAGTTTGGGGTTGTGATCGTCGGCGGAATCCTCGGCATTCTCACCATGCGGTTCGTCGCGCGACGGTTCATCCTGCTCCTCGAAAGGTTTCGCGGCCTGGAGACCGGAGCCTACGGTCTGGTCGCGTGGATCGGCCTGAAGCTCTGTGCCGGGGGCCTCCATGACGGCAAAATGATCTCGACGCCGATGAATGAATGGGGCTTCTGGATCGGGATGGCGGCGATCCTGGGGGGAAGTCTTCTCTATAAGCCGAAGGGTGGACAGCCGCCTTCACCGGAAGCCTCCGCCGCGATTGAGGCGGCCCTCAGAATGGCCAGCGGGGAAGACGAGCCGATTGAGGAGGTTGGCGAACCGCCTTCCGCCGCCCTGTCGCCCAAGGACGCAACGTCCAACGGTGAAATCGGTTCCGTCCAGAAACTCGCAGAGCCATTCGAAACCCCGGAGTGATTCGCGAGCGAACGTCTCGGGATCAGGGCGTGTCGAACGCCTCATTGAGAATCTTGGCAAGGCGAACCCCGGACTGGGCCACTCTGCGCCTTGCCTCAGGCAGGTGAACGACCTGGTAGGCCTCTCCAAGCTTCGAACCACTGCGTAACGGGGCGTCAGAGTCAGGCTGAAGATAAACTTTTTTGGCGAGGTCGAGGCTTTCGTCGGCCCAGGATTCGACGGTCCCGTTGGTCCAGCTCGCGGCCTCGGCCGACCCTGCCAGCGTGCTGATGTCCTTGAACAGGGACAGATCGTCCTCGAATGCACGTTCGATGATGCCCGAATCCCAGACCCTGTGCAGGTTCGACCCTTGCCCGAAGAACTGAACCTGGGTGTCGTTGCCTCCGCGGTCTTTCCGGTCCCCGACGTGAAGAGGTTGGTGCAGATCCTCCACGAAATGGACGAGGAACCGAAGCGCTCTCTGTCGCTCGAGTCGCGGTGCGCTTCGGTCGGCGAAGACCTTGCGGAAGTCGGCGATCTTGGAGACCACGCAGCCCCCTTCGGGACAGAACCTGGCGTCGTATTTCTCCTCGGTGATCGACACGTTCACATAGTGCCAAGGACCGCTCTGGGGGAAATCGCGGCGGACTTCATCGGCCCAGGTGGATGCGTCGGCGAGGGACTCTCCGGAACCCAAGAGATCCCGAATTGCCGCCTTCGCCCGGTCCGAGAGCCGTGATTCGGCGAGTTTTCCGGCGGCACGGTGTCCGAGTCGCCCCCAAGCCAAGGCATTCGGGCCGGTCGCTATCAGGCCGAAGAGAGCCAGAGACACGACCAGGACGGGCCATGCGCCGCGGCGAGTGAGTTTCATCCCGGACATTCCTTCCCGCATTTTTCAGCGACAGGGCGACAAAGGCAGGGCGGTTTCACTTTCGACGCGGAGTTCTCGGGATGCCCGATGCCCGATGGCCAATGGCCGAGAATTGAGACCGCGATCTTCCCCAGACCCCTGAGTCTTCCGTCGGTCATTGATCATCGGGCATCGGGCATGATCCCCATGGACCAAGGCCAGACGGGGGCCTGAGTCTTCCGTCGGTCATTGATCATCGGGCATCGGGCATTTGCGTCCCTGGAAAACGAAACACCCCTGTGACAAAGGCGTGGAGACTTCTGAAAATGCCTCGGAACCGCATAACACCAGCTATAGGACACACGCGGCCCCGGCATAGCCTCAGGATAGACGGCAACACCCCCCCTTTGCTACTGTGATCCGCAGTACATCGCGAGATCGAACAACGTCGAGGACGTCGCCGTGGATGCGTATTCGCCTTGCCCTTGCGGCAGCGGACAAAAATTCAAGTGGTGCTGCCATAAGGTCGAGACGTACGCCGACCGCGCCCAGCGACTCTTCGAGAGCGGCCAGTTCGAGACGGCGATCCAGGCGCTTGATGAGGGTTTGCGGAAAGAGCCGGGAAATGCCTGGCTTCTGACTCGAAAATCCCTGATCCAGATCCGTTCAGGCAGCCCGGAAGCCGCGGTCGAGACCGTCCGTCAGGTGCTCAAGACCAATCCGTCGCACCCCGGCGCACACACCCTCCTGACCCGCTTATCGCTCGAGATCGACGGTGCCACCGCAGGTGCCGCGCAACTTCAACACGCGCTCTCGGCGTTCCCCGTCGGGGGTCGAAAAGACCTCGCGCCGCTGGTCAGGGTCGTCGCCGCATTTCTGACCGAGGCGGGGGAATTCCCCGCCGCCCTCAAGCACCTGGAACTGGCGCGGTCCCTCAGACCCGACGATAAAGACGCGAACATCTCCGCGACGATCCGGACAATCGAGGGGAATGCCGCGATCCCTACCTGGCAGAAGCAGCCCTATTCGCTCGAACCCGCGCCAAAATCCCTTGCCGGCGACACCCTGGAGCGGTTCAACGAGGCGATGGAGTGGGCCAAGGATGGTCTTTGGTCGCCCGCGGCCGCCGGGTTCGAGTTGCTGACCGACAACCCCATCGTCGGCCCGATCGCCGATCGCAATCTCGGCCTCTGCCGCTTGTGGCTCGCGGACGGCGGGAACGCGGTCGACC
>JAYUFP010000489.1:0-5323 GCA_043738665.1 Isosphaeraceae bacterium | reverse complement strand
ACGATCGACGCCCGCGGCGGGACCAGGGCGGCAGGGTTCGTACTCTCAGGCAATCACTTCAGCACAAAATTAATTAACAATAAGATCGTTGGACCCGGCGACGCGTTCCAGATCTACGCGTATTCCAGCGAGTCACCCAACATCTGGGGCTGGACCCACGTTCCGTTTTTCGGCGGGGTCATCGAGGGGAACACGGTCGAGGACTCCGAGCGAGGCGGAGTGATCGGGGTCTTTCACAGCCAGGCGACCAAATCCAACAAGGGGCGCGTCTACATGACGGCGACGCTGAAACGGAATACGATCCGTTGGAGCGAGCCCTTTTTGAGCAAGCTCGCGACGGAGAAGAAGCCCGCCGTTGGAATCCGCCTTGGATTCGCGGGGGCGCTCGATTCCGGCGAATTCCTCGCGGAAGAGGCGGAAACCAAGCTGGAAGCGCCGATCCGCCTGAAAAAGTCGCCCGCGCTGAAAGTGGAATCCGCGACCGTGAAGAAATCGCCCGCGCCTGCGGGAAACACCGGCGGCTCGTCGACGAGTGCAAGGGGCGCGGCGTCGGTTCCCGCGAGGCGTTGAGGCTCCGGTGGCGACATTTGCCCTCTCGCCCGTGAAATCGGGTCGTTCATCATCGCTTTCGAGGGCGACCGCCTGACGGTCCTGCGACGGCTCGCTTTCAACCCGAGTCATCGACCTATCGGTTTGTACCGGATTTGCGGCAATCAACGTCCCCTTGTTCCCGCGCGCTCACGGCCTTACACTCCCTTCATCGTTTGATCCGACTTCGGTTTCTCATCCCCGGCCCATCCCGGAAGGGTCCCCGATGCGTGTTTGCCTCATGCTCGCAGTGTTGCTCATCTCGTCCGTGAGCGGATTCGCCGCCGAGCCGTTCTTTCAGAGCGTCGCGATCTTCGCTGAAGAGCCAATCCATAATCATGCGTCGTGCGTGATCGAAACGGCCAACGGCGATCTGCTGGCGACGTGGTATCGCGGTAGCGGCGAACGTTCGTCCGACGACGTCGTGATCTACGGGGCCTGGCTCAAGAAAGGTCAGACGCTCTGGGGACCTCGATTCATCCTGGCCGACACGCCCGGGTATCCCGACTGCAACCCCGCCCTCTTCGACGCCCCCGACGGCACGATCTGGCTCTTCTGGCCGACCATCGTCGACCACCACTGGGAAAGCGCGATCCTCAAATTCGCGATGGCGAAGGACGACGGCAAGCACTCGGGACCGCTCAAGTGGAACCGGGAAGGCATGATCCACATGACCCCGGTCAATTTCGAAAAGGCCGTGACCGAGGCGGTCGACGCACTCCCGCGAACGTCCCCGATGCGGGTTGTCGCTTCGATGGAAAAGCACAGGGAACGCGTGAAGGATTTGCTCTATCAACGGCTCGGCTGGATGCCCCGGGTTCACCCCACGGTCCTGCCTTCGGGCCGATGGCTTTTGCCGCTGTATACCGACACGTTTTCCTGCTCGATCGTGGCGATCAGCGACGACCAAGGGAAGACTTGGGCGACGAGCGGGCCGATGATCGGCTTCGGGAACATCCAGCCCAGCCTCGTGAGGAAGTCCGACGGGTCGATCGCCGCCTTCATGCGGGACAACGGCCCGAACAAGAAGATTCGGATGAGCACGTCGACCGACGAAGGGAAGACGTGGGGGCCGGTGACCGACTCGGCATTTCCCAACCCTGGTGCCGGGATCGAGGCGATCCGCCTCGCGAACGGCCACTGGGCGCTGGTCTATAACGACTCGGTGAAAGGCCGACATTCGCTGGCATTGAGCATCTCCGACGACCAAGCGGCGACCTGGAAATGGACCCGGCACGTCGAACGCCAGGGGGTCGGCGAGGGCCTTTTCCACTACCCGTCTTTGCTTCAGTCGCGCGACGGCCGCATTCACGTCACGTACACCCATCGGGGTGCGAAGACCGGGAGCACGATTCAGCACGCGGTCTTCAACGAGGAGTGGGTCTTCCAAGGGGACGCGGCGACCGGCCGCTGAGTTTCCGATTCACTCGTTTCTCTCAACCGACTTGACCCAGGACTTACCGCGTGGCCACGGTCGATCGCAGCCGCCCCGTTTCGGCGTCATACAAATGGTACGTCGTCGCCTTGCTCTGGTTCTGCGGGTTTTTCAACTACGCTGACCGGCAGGCGGTCAACGCGGTCTTCCCGCTCTTGAAGTCGGAGTTCAAGCTCACCGACGAGCAGCTCGGGTGGGTCGGCTCCTCTTTCATGATTGTTTATGCGTTGAGCGCGGTGTTCGCCGGGTTCCTCGTCGACAATGTGTCGCGGCGTGGGTTGATCGCGGCGGGGGTGGCGTTCTGGAGCCTGATTTGCGCCGCGACGGGGTTCGCCCGGTCGTACTCTCAGGTATTGATCTTCCGCGCGGCGGAGGGCTTGGGCGAGTCGTTTTACTTTCCGGCCTCGATGACCCTCCTCGCGGACTATCACGCGCCATCGACTCGTTCTCGCGCGATGAGCATTCACCAGACGAGCGTGTATGTCGGGTCGGCGGGAGGGGTCTACTTCGCCGGCCTGCTCGCCGAGCGGTACGGCTGGAGGTCCCCGTTCTGGGTTCTCGGCGGCATCGGCATCATCTTCGCCCTCTGGTTAGGCACGCAGATCATCGAGCCGGCGCGTGGAAAGAGTGAGAAGGGTCCGGGGAGCCAACCCGTTGAACCTGAAGACGAGATTGCAACTCCACGCCCCGACCTGCTCGCGAATCTCGCCGAGATCTTGAGCACACCCGCCGCGGTCGCGCTGTTGGGAGTCTTCATCGGCGCGAATTTCGTGGCGACTGCGTTCTTGACCTGGATTCCGACGTTTATCGGTCGGCAACTCGCGCTTGGGCTCGCGGCGTCGTCGCTGTTATCGACGGCCTGGCCGCTTTCCAGCCTCGTGGGAGCACTCGCCGGCGGGTTCCTGGCCGATTCGGCGACCAAGCGCCCCGGCGGCCGAATTCTTGTCCAGGCGTTCGGCTTGCTGATCGCCGCGCCGTTCGTTCTGGCGACGGGATGGGCGACGACCAAGACCGCGGTCGTCCTGGCGTTGGTCGGGGTCGGGCTCTGCAAAGGAGTCTACGACGCGAACATCTTCGCGACCCTTTACGACGTCGTTCGTCCGCCGTTGCGGGGAACGGCCGCGGGCCTGATGAACACCGTCGGCTGGACGGGAGGGGCGGTCGCGCCGGTGCTGGTCGGCAAGTTGTCGGCGACTTACGGGCTCGGACCGGCGATCGCTTCCACGGCCGCGATGTATGTGTTCGCCGGCTTACTCGCACTCGTCGCGTCGTGGCTGACGGCGGCCGGCGCGCGGGTCAAATCGGCTTGATTCGGTTTCGACGATCCGGGCCATTCCGCTGAGGGTGCCGGGGTCGTTAGAATCGCCGACCTCCTCTCCAACATTTCGCCCGCCCGTCCACGCGCCGGAGTGACCCTGAACGTGGCCCACACCCGCCCCGATAGCCGTCCTCAAGCGACTTACCCCTGGGCCGTCCGGGGCGACGTCAACGCCTTCTTCGGACTGATGCTCGACAACATCGGCGACATGATTCTCATGGCGAGTCTTCTCGTCGGCGTTTTCGGCATGCCTTCGGAATTCGTCCTCCGAAAGATGATACCGGGGACGGCGATCGGGGTGCTCGTCGGCGACTTGATCTATACCGTCATGGCGTTTCGGCTGGCGAAACGGACCGGACGCTCGGACGTCACGGCGATGCCCTTGGGGCTCGACACGCCGAGTACCTTCGGCACGGTCTTTCTGATCATCGGCCCGGCCTACGCAGGGGCACTCAAGTCGGGGCTCGACCCGGAACAGGCCGCGCGGCACGCCTGGTATCTCGGCGTGGCGATGATCATGGCTTCCGGGTTGTTCAAGCTGGTCTGTTCGCTGTTCAGCGGCTTGATCCGAAAGGTCGTGCCCCGGGCGGGGCTTCTCGGGTCGCTCACGGCAATTGCCTTGGTGATCATCAGTTTTCTTCCGCTGATGGACATCGCCGCGCAGCCCGTTGCCGGGTTCGTCGCGCTGGCGATTGTCTTGATGACTCTGACGGCGCGGTGGGAACTGCCAAAAAACTTTCCAGGTGCGCTCGCGGGGTTGATCGTCGGTTGTATCGTGTTTTATGGGATGCATCTGTGTGGTCTCGGGCCGGGTCTGGGCGCCGAGGGGGGGCCGTCTCCGACGAAACTGAGTGTCGCCCTGCCATTGCCCGTCAACGACTGGTTCGTCTGGTTGGAGGCGAACTGGCGGGTCGCACTCGACTCGCTTCCCGTCGCGATTCCGCTCGCGTTGGCGACAGTCGTCGGCGGGATCGACTGTACCGAAAGCGCCGCGGTTGCCGGGGACGATTACCCGACAGGTCAGATCATCGCGGCGGAGGGACTTTCGACCGTTCTGGGCGGCCTCTTCGGCGGCGTTATCCAGTCCACGCCCTACATCGGTCACCCGGCCTACAAGGCGATGGGAGCGCGTGCAGGCTATACGCTTGCGACCGCGCTTTTCGTCGGCGGCGCGGGGGTGCTCGGCTACTTCGATTGGATCTTTTATCTGATCCCCAAAGCCGTGGTCTTCCCGATCCTGATCTTCGTCGGACTGGAAATCACCGCGCAGTCCTTCCAGGCGACCGCCAAAAAGCACTATCCCGCCGTCGCGTTGGCGTGCGTTCCCGCTTTGGCCTACCTGGCGCTCATCGCTTTGAATCAAGTCCTCCCCGAAGGCAAACCTTTTGCGCAGTTAAGCAAGCCCGCGCAGCACTGGGTTCAAACGGATTTGATCCTGGCGAACGGTTTCATCGTCACCAGTCTTCTCTGGGGAACGGCACTCGCGAAGTTGATCGACGGTAAGATCCGTTCCTCCGCCGCCACGTTCTTCCTTGCCGCCGCATTCGCCTGGTTCGGAGTCATTCACTCGCCCCTTTCCGACAGCCCGATCCTGCCTCCCGCCGATGTCATCGCCCGCCTCCACAGAGAAGGTCGCCACGAAGCCGCCGCTCTCCAGACTCCCTATCATTGGGCCGCCGCCTACGCCGCGGTCGCCGCCGCGATCCTCACCGTCGGCGCGATCGGCAAGAAGCCCGCCCCCGACCGAATCGAAAACCCTCCCCCGATCTGACCCCGTTCCTCGTCGAAGCGATCTCGAGCCGACCCCGTTCCAATGCGAATCCTCCATCCCTTACACACCGCGGTGAGATTTGTTAATCATTAATGAAACGGCTCATGATGGATTGCGGGGCGGTGGCTTGAAACCTTGTCCCCACGAGCCCGATCCGGGTGCCGCGGGTTGTACCCAACCCGTGCTCCGGCCGTCGCTTACGGCACACGGG
>JAYUFP010000488.1:0-5329 GCA_043738665.1 Isosphaeraceae bacterium | reverse complement strand
GCCCTGACTCTGCGAGTCCTCAGAACCGCCGGGACGTTCACCACGATCACGCTCCTCTGGTCGCTCTGGTCGAGCCCGAGCGTCGGGGCGTGGGTGGGGATGCTGCGGCGGGGCGTGGGGGGATGATTATTTCGTATCCGAATGGTCAATGATCGATGGCCAATAGCCAATGAGCAATAACCAATGAGATCGTGACCGATGGCCAATGCCCGACGGCGGAGAATGTGGCTCACTCGTTCCCACGCTCTGCGTGGGAATGCCGTCCTCGACGCTCCGCGTCGTCTTCCGCCGGAAAATGCGGACGCAGAGCGTCTAAGACGGCATTCTCACGCAGAGCGTGGGAACGAGATTGGATCTGTCTTCGCGTCTTAGCAATCCGCAATCCGTCATCAAACATCCGTCATCTCTCTCGTTCGCACGCTCGGAGCTTCACGGACGATGCCCCGAACCGGTCGCCTGACACCCGGGTTTCTCGCCACGGCCGCGTTGCTGGCCTGGGGAGTGCTGCCGGACGACCCGGCGCGGGGAACCCCCTCGCGCTTGCGGGATTTACTCCGCAACGACCTCCCCAGCCGCGCCGATTACGATCAGATGGAACGCGGCTACTACGAACAAATCCTCGACTCCGGCCGGCACCTCGGCTCGGGGAATATCGCCGACGCCGCGAACGCGAACGTGAACGTGAACAGCAGCACCAGCGGCAACCCCCAGCACGAACGACTCACCCTCAAGGTCGATGGCGTCCGCGAGTTCGTCTTGAAGCCGAACCTCGTGCGCGACGAGACGAAGGAAATCTGCTGGTCGACCAACTCCGAAGGCATGCGCGACCGTGAGTACCCGCGCGAGAAACCCCTGGGCACCTTCCGCATCGGCTTGACGGGCGACTCGATCGCGACCGGCTGGAAAGTCGATGACGACGAAGGGTTTGAACCCCTCCTCGAACACGCGTTCGACGCCCGGTCCAGATCGGCGGGCGGCCCGAGGGTTGAGATCCTCAACTTCGCGGTGCCCGGTCACGGCCCGGGCCAGCGCTGGACCCAGTTCGAAACGCTCGGCTGGAAGTTCAGCCCCGACCTCGTGATCTACGAGGGCACGATGGCCGACACGGGCTGGGACGAACGGCGGCTCAGGGGGCTCCTCTCCCGAGGCGTGGGGTTCGACGCCCCCGTTTATCGCAAAGTGCTCGCCGAGTCCAAGATCGCCCAAGGTCTCACTCCCGAAGGCTATCGACGCGTGCTCAAACCGTTGCGTTGGGAGATCCTGGCGGGCGTCTACAAACACGCCGCCGCGGAGTGCCGGTCGCGCGGGATTCCCGTCGTTTTCCTTTTGATCCCGCGCGTGGGCAAGGCCGTCGAGCCCGCCGAGCGGAAGAAGTTGCTGAGCCTCGCGCACGAAGCGGGATTCACAGCCGTGATCGACGCCTCCGACGCCTACGGCGATGTCGACCCGACGACCCTGGCGGTGAGTCCGCACGACTACCACCCCAACGCCAGGGGGCACGCCCTGATCTCGCGCGCCCTTAATGACGCCCTTTCGGCGCGTCCCGAGATCAACGCGATGTGGAACACCTGCGGAACCCAGGGAGTCTCACCCCGATGATGGCCGGCCGACCCGACGCCGTGACGAACCTGCTCTCCGCGCGATTCTGCTTCGCGAAGACCCTCGCACTCTTGCTGTTGGGGGTCGCGCCTCTGCCCCTGGGCTGGGGGAAGGCTCGCGAGATGATCGAGAGCACGCGGTCCCCCGAGATGAACCGGGCCGACCGCGAGTCCTCATCCGCGGGCTACTACGAAGGCCTGATCGGCGGCGGCGAAGGCCCGCAAGGAGGCCGCACCGAACTCGCCCTCAGGCTCCTGGGCAAGCCCACCGAATGGGTGCGGTTCCACGCGGCGAACGTCACCTACCCGCTCCCCGACGGCGACTTCCTCCAGTTCGAGCTCAAGGCGAACGTGCGGAGAACCCTCTTCGGACGCCCCTTCACCACGAACTCGCACGGGATGCGCGACCGCGAGTACACCAAGGAAAAACCCGATGGCGTCTTCCGGATCGCCGTGCTCGGATCGTCGATGGACATGGGCTGGGGCATCGGCACTGAAGAAACCTATGTGAATTTGCTGGAAGACTGGCTCAACGCCCACGCCGCCCGGCGCGGGCTCTCGCGGCGGTTCCAGGTCCTGAACTTCGCCGTCGCCGCGTACAGCCCCTTGCAACGGCTCGAATCGTACCGCCGCAAGGCCCGCGAGTTCCACCCGGACATGGTGATCTATTCGGCCACGATGCTCGACACGAGGCTCATGGAAATCCATCTCTGCGACCTCTTCCGGGGGCACTCCGACCTCGGCTTCGACTTCGTCCGATCGACGATCGCCGCGGCGGGATTGACCGACGAAGACCTCCGCACCGACGAGGAAGATCGGCTCGTCTATAAAGACCTGGTCAAGCAAAAGCTCCGCGACCACTACTGGCCGCTCTACGACGAGGCGATCGGCGAGCTCGCCGCTGAGTGCCGCGCGGACGGCGTCGCGATCGCCTGTGCGATCATCCCCCGAGTGGGCAAGGCCGACGCCCCCGCCGCCAGGGCCGAGCCCGTCGCCCGGTTGAAAGGGATCGCCGCGCACCACGCGGTCCCCCTCTTCGACCTCTCCGAGACCTTCGACGCCCAGGACGCCGCCCTCTTCGAGATCGCCTCGTGGGACGACCACCCCAACGCCCTGGGACACCGCAGGCTATTCCTGGCGCTTTCAAAAGGCCTGGTCGGCGACCCGGGGCTGTATGAAATCATGTTTCCGAACCCGCAAGACGAGACACAGCCACGGTGATAACCCCGAATCGACGGACTGAACCCATGGACGGAACCGGACCTCATCTCAGCCAGTTGCTCGACCACGCGGCGTCAACCCGTCCCGGCCACGCCGCCGTCGAAGACGAATCGGGCCGCGGCTTGACTTACGCCGAACTTCACCGCCAGGCCGACCGCCTCGCCACAAGGCTCGCACGCTGGGGAGTCGGCCGGGGCGACCGCGTCGGCCTCTGCATTCCGAAAAGTCTCGAAGCCGTCGCCGCGATCCACGGCACACTTCGCTCCGGGGCCGCATATGTCCCCGTCGACCCCGCGGCCCCGGCGCTCCGCTCGGCGGGGATCTTCGCCGACTGCGGGGTCAAGGCCCTGGTCGTCGCCGCCGAACTCGCCCGCGCTCTAATCGCCCATTGGCCGAGTCACGGCCCCCTGCCCCGCCTGATCGTCATCGGAAATGGCGCAGGGGATCTCAGTTCGACTGACGCCGAGTGGGACGACGTCCTGAACGACGACACCCCCTCGCCGCTTGCCCCGCTTCGCGACCCGGACGACCTCGCCTACATCCTTTACACCTCGGGCTCGACGGGCGTCCCCAAAGGGGTGATGCTTTCTCACACGAACGCGTTCACATTCCTCGACTGGTGCGAATCGAGCCTAGACCTTCGCACCGACGACCGGTTCTCGTCGCACGCGCCGTTTCATTTTGACCTGTCGGTGTTCGACCTCTACGCCCCGTGTCGGGTGGGCGCGACGCTCGTCTTGATCGGCGAAAGCCTGGGCAAGGAACCTGCCAGGCTCGGTCCGTTCCTGAGCGCGAAGAAGCTCTCGGTGTGGTACTCGGCTCCGTCGATTCTGGCGCTGATGGGCCAGTACGGCGGGCTCGAAGCGGCAGATTATTCAGCGCCGCGGGTCGTCCTGTTCGCGGGCGAAGTCTTTCCGATCCTGCCCTTGAAGCGGCTCCGCGCCCTCTGGCCCGACGCCACGTTTTGGAACCTCTACGGCCCGACCGAGACCAACGTCTGCACGGCGCTCCGGATTCCGGACCGCATCGCCGAGGGCCAGACGTCCCCTTTTCCGATCGGCAACGTCTGCCCGCCGCTGTGGGCCAGGGTCGTCGATGAGACCGGTCGCGAAGTGACGGCGGGGGAACTCGGGGAACTCGTGATCTGTGGACCCGGGGTCATGAAAGGATATTTCGGTCGGCCGGAACTGACCGAAAAGTCGCTCTTTCGAGAGGGGGCTGATGCGTGGTACCGCACAGGCGACCTCGTCCGCGACGACGGCCAAGGATGCTACCATTTTCATGGAAGACGCGACCGGATGGTCAAGAAGCGCGGCTACCGGATCGAGCTCGGCGAGATCGAGTCGGCCCTGTACCGGCACGACGGGGTCGACCGCGCCGCGGTGGTGGCGAAGGCGGACGACTCGGGGGTCTCGATCGCCGCGTTCGTCGCGATGAAGCCCGCCCACAAGGGGTCGGTGATCGCCATGAAACGACACTGTACGACCTATCTCCCACACTATATGATTCCCGACTCGATCACATTCTTGTCGGATTTCCCCACGACCTCGACGGACAAGGTCGATTACCAGGGGCTCAAGGGTTTGACCCAGGGCGCCCGGGCGGTCACGTCATAAATATTGATGGCTCTTCCGGGATTCTGGGCGGTTGACCCCCGTGATGGTCAATGACCAATGGCTGATGGACGATTTAGCTGATTTTGTCGGCCATTGGACATCGCTAATGGCTGATGGACGATTTAGCTGATTTTGTCGGCCATTGGACATCGCTAATCGATCATTTTCGGTTCAGATCACCCAGCCGCCCGGAACACCGGAAGAGCCATACTGATTTCCCCCGAACCGAAAGGCCCTTCCCGTGAAGCTCAGAGACGTGCTGACCTGGAAGTTCGCCTTTTATCAAGGGTTTTTACCCGCGCTAAAGTGGCTCGGGCCGTCGCGCGCGGACGCGATCCTTGCGTCATTGGGGCGTGCTTCGGCGCGACTCTGGCGGCCGCGGAAAAGACGCCTTACCGCGTCCCTTACCGCCGCCCGTGAGCGCCTTCCCCAGCTTTCTCCCGAGTGGGACGACAACGCCCTCGCCCCCGAGCTCGCCGCGGGCGCCCTCCGGTTCCTGGCCCGGGATTACCTGCTCGCCGACGAACGACACGACGAGGACGCGCTCGCGCTCTTCGACGTGACCGGCGAAGCGGCGCTTGCCGAGGCTCTGGCACAAGGCCGGGGCGTGGTGCTGGTCGGCAGCCATTTCGGCGGGCACATCGCGGCGTTCCACTGGCTCTATCGGAAGCGCGTCCCGGTCCGCCTCATGGTGCAGCGTCCCCGGCATGTCAGCAGGGCGCTCGCGAGGTTCTTCGACCGCGACGAGCCTCGACCGCAATCCGGGTTCTTCCTCTCGCGAAACCTCGACGCGACCTCATGTGTTTCTCGGGTGATGAACGCCCGCGCCGTTCTGCGGGAGGGCGGTGCCGTGTACCTTCCGGGCGACGTCCCCTGGAGCGGCCCGAACACGCG
>JAYUFP010000487.1:0-5331 GCA_043738665.1 Isosphaeraceae bacterium | reverse complement strand
TCGGGCTCGAAGACCTGCCCGAGCGGATCGGCCGTGATTCCAGAATGTCGAGCAGGGACTCACTGGAAATCGGCGGCCCATTCACTCTGGACCAGGTCGAGGTGGAACACATCCGTCGCGTGTTGTCCAAGACTCCCAACCTGGAGTCCGCCGCGAAAATTCTCGGGATCGACCCGAGCACGCTCTTCCGAAAGCGTCGCAAGTACGAAATCTGAAAGAGAATCGCTCTCCCGGCAACGTGACGTTCCAAAGGAGTCCCTTGATATGATGAGAACGCGATCACCCCGACGCTTACTCTGTCTCTTCGCGATGTTCGCGATGATCCATGGAGCGGCTTTTGCCGACGACTTCCCGCGCGACCTTGTCAACTGGACGCCCGTCGAAGAGAAGCCCGTTTTCCAGGGCACCGGGGAGAATACCTGGGACAAGAAGATCCGAGAGCGCGGGTACATCCTTGTGGAGGACGGCACGTTCCACCTCTGGTACACCGGTTATAACGAGGCTCTGGACCCGGAAATGCACCTCGGTCACGCGACGTCGAAGGACGGTCTCAAGTGGTCACGCGACCCGGCCAACCCGATCTTCAAAGGCTCGTGGACCGAGGACATGATCGTCCTCAAGCGCGACGGCGAGTACGTCATGTTCGCTGAAGGGAAGAACGACCGGGCGCATCAGCTCGTTTCCAAGGACCGGCTTCACTGGAAGGATCTTGGCTCGCTCGATATACGCAAGACCGACGGGTCGCCGATCAGCGAAGGTTCGTACGGCACCCCGACGATCTGGTACGAGAACGGGACGTGGTATCTCTTTTACGAGCGCGGCGACCTGGGCGTATGGCTGGCGACGTCGAAGGATCGAACGCTCTTTACCAACGTGCGGGACGACCCCGTCCTCAAAATGGGCCCGGAGCCTTACGACCGCCACGCCGTCGCCATGAACCAGATCGTCAAGCGAGGCGACTTCTACTATGCGTTCTACCACGCCAACGCGACCAAGCCCTGGAAAGACTGGACGAGCAACGTGGCACGCTCCCGCGACCTCGTTCACTGGGAGAAATATCCCGGGAACCCGATCGTCCGGAACAACTGTTCGAGCCCGATCCTCGTCACCACCCCTGAAGGCGACCGACTCTACACAATGCACCCGGCCGTACGGGTCTACAAGCCCGCGGCGGCAGACAAGACCAAGTGATTCATGACAACCTGACTATTGGTAGAGGACTCCAATCCTTCGACGGTAGTCGTCATAAGTCGCCTCGAAAAGCTCGGACGCCCGCTGGGCGCCCAGATGGTAAGCCGCCGTCAAGACCAGCGGCGGCTGACCCGCCTCGGTCAGCTTGCGGGCCACCACGGCTTTCACGAGGTTGATCACCGTGCATCCGGAAACGCTTGAGACCGGCGAAACCGGGGTCTTGAGGTTCTGCACCCAGACGGCGGAGTCTCCGGCCGGGGCACACTGGTCGAGAACGAGGTCGGCGACCTCGAAAAGCTTCTTACCCGACTCGTGCTTCGACGTTGACACGTCCGCGTGGGCCAGCGAAGTCAATGCGACGACGAACATCCCGAGCCGTTTCGCTTCGAGCGCGACGTCGATCGTGACGGCGTTGCAGCCGCTCGAGGAGATGGCCAGCAGGCAGTCCTGGGGTGACGTGACAAAGTTCCGCCAGAGCACCGGGCCGAATCCTTGGACGTTCTCAAGGAACATGGCCTGCCGTTGACCGTTCGCTCCCACGACGGGGTTATGATACGTCATCGAAAGCTCGACGATCGGGTGGAAGCCGGGGAACGAACCGTATCGCGGGAACATCTCTTCGACGGCCATTCGCGAGTGGCCGGTGCCGAAGATATGCACAAGTCGTCCAGAGAGGATCGACGCGGCGAAGCGCTCAGACGCCTCGCGGATCGCGCCGAGCTGCGTGGCTTCGATGGAGTCGATCGCGGTCCGGACGGCTCGGAGATACTGGGAAAGGACATCGACGGCAGGGTTCATGAGGGAGTATCCGGGGATGTGTGGCCGGGCCTGGGGACCTGCCCTTCGGAGACGCACCAGCCGCCGTCCACGGCGAGTTCGACGCCCGTGACGAACCGCGAAGCCGGCTCGCAAAGATAGAGCGCCGCCTCGGCGCAGTCTTCCGCGGTTCCCGGGCCGGCTGCGAGCGGTTGCTTTGTCACCAGGAATTCAAGGATCTTCGGGTCGTTCACCGCGCGGGCCGACATCGGAGTTTCGATGAGCCCCGGCGAAAGCAGATTGAAACGGATTCGGTCGGGAGCGTATCGGGACGCCGCCGAGAGCGTCATGGCGCGAAGGGCTCCTTTACTGGCGGCATAGGCGAACGTACCGAAGAACTCGGGCGAAGGCGATCGGCCGAGGACCGAGCCGGTGTTCAAGATGGTTCCTCGCAAACCGTGTGCGTCGATCGGTTGCCTGAGCATCTGCAAGACGGCCAGTCGATTTGAAAGAAACGTGCCCCGCGCGTTCGTGTCGAGCACGGTGTTCCAGCCTTCGACCGAACACTCGTGCAAAGGCCCGTCACCGTACCGCCTGCCCGAGATTCCCGCGACGTGGAAGAGGATGTCGAGACGGCCTCCCAGAGTCGTCACCGCGGTCTGAAACGCGTTCTCGACAGACTCGGGATCGCTCACCTCAACGCTCAACGCCCGGGCCGGGCCGATGGGACTCAGCGCTTCGAGTGCCTCACCGGACGATTCGCGCGTCCGGCCGGTCACGATCAACGAGGCCCCTTCCTGGAGAAACCGGCGGGCCGCCGCGAGGCCGATCCCGTGGGTCCCGCCCACGATCAGGCAGGTCTTACCGGCTAATCTGCCCGATGAGGACACCGTTCACTCCTTGGGTGCGGCCTCAATCGGCGACCTGGAAGATCGCCTCGATCTCGACCGAGATCTTGCCGGGGAGTGAACCCATGCCGACCGCGCTCCGGGCCGCCTTTCCGGCGTCCCCGAAGACTTCGACCATGAGGTCGGAGAATCCGTTGATGACCTTGGGATGCTCGACGAACTCCGAGGTGCTGTAGACCATCCCGAGCACTTTCACGAGCCGCACCACCTTGTCGAGCGAGCCGAGGTGGCTCCGGACGGTGGCCAGGATCGCCAGGCCGGTTTGTCTCGCGGCCGCTTGACCTCCGGCGACGTCGACCTCGGCCCCGACCTTTCCCGTGAACAGCGTTCCATCGGGCCGCAACGGGCCGTGTCCGGAGACGTAAAGCAGGTCGCCGACACGGACGGCCGTCAGGTAGGTCGCCACCGGCTTGGGGGCCGGCGGCAATTCCAGTTTCAGCTCGGCCACTCGGGCTTCGGCTCCCATGGCGACGGTCCTCGTTGTTGCGTTTTCGTTGGCACTCGCCCGGGGTCGGACCGGGTCAGGTCAACCGCTCCAGGCAACCGGCCTGCAAGGCTAACCGCTCTCGGTGACCAATTCAACCGAGACGAGCGGATCTCCAAGGCTCGCCGGGGCTTGACACGTCGGATATGATGGCCCCCTCAGTCATGGTTTCCGACGACCCGCCTTCTCGGATTGCTCGACACGATGCTTCGCTCCTCGCCTCAGTTCACCGTCGGCCTGATCCAGATGCGCTGCGCTCCCGACGCGGAAGAGAATCTCCGCAGGGCCGTCGAGTTCCTCCGCGAGGCGGCGGGAAAAGGGGTTCAAGTCGCCTGCCTTCCGGAGCTTTTCCTCACGCCCTACTTCTGCCAAAAGGAAGACGCGGCGCTCTTCGACCTCGCCGAGCCGATCCCGGGTCCGACGTCTCAGGCCCTCGCGGCGGTCGCGAAAGAGTCGGGAATGACGGTGATCGGCTCGATCTTCGAGCGCCGGGCTCCGGGGATCTATCACAACACGGCCGTTGTCATCGACTCGGACGGCTCGCTTCGCGGAATGTATCGCAAGATGCACATCCCCGACGACCCGCTCTATTACGAGAAGTACTATTTCACGCCCGGCGACCTCGGATTTCAGACCTTCGCGACCCAACATGCCAAGGTCGGCACGCTCGTCTGCTGGGACCAGTGGTATCCTGAAGCGGCACGGCTCACGGCCTTGAAGGGTGCCGAGATCCTCGTCTATCCGACCGCGATCGGCTGGCACCCCTCGGAGAAAGCCGAGTTCGGCGCGGACCAGTCGGACGCATGGACGACCATGCAACGGGCCCACGCCATCAGCAACGGCGTGTTCGTCGCCGCCGTGAATCGGATCGGCCATGAAGGAGCGGCCGACGGTGGAATTGAGTTCTGGGGAGGGTCGTTCGTGGCCGACCCTTTCGGGCGAGTTCTCGCCAGGGCCGGGTCCGACACCGAGGAAATCCTCGTCGTGAAGTGCGACCCTCGCCTCCAGGAAGAAACCCGGCGCAACTGGCCGTTCCTTCGCGACCGTCGCATCGATGCTTACGGCCCGATCACCCAGCGGTATCTCGACCCGACATCATGAACAGCCCCGAAGAAGAGTCCGTCGACGACACCCCCGCGCGGTTCGGTTACCGGATGCCCGCGGAATGGGAACCTCACGCCGCGACCTGGATCGCCTGGCCGCATCACCGCGAGGACTGGCCCGGCAAGTTCGCGCCCGTCCCCTGGGTTTACACGGAAATCGTCCGCCTGCTGACTCGCGGCGAACGTGTCAATATCCTGATCAAAGGCCGTAAGGCCGTGGAACGCGCGGCCGAGCAACTCGAAGCGGCCGGCGTCAATCTCGAAAAAATCACGCTGCTGAAGGCCGAGACCGACCGGGTCTGGCTCCGGGACTCGGGGCCGACGTTCGTGAAGAACGACGCCGCGGCCGAGGCCGATCGCGTCGGACTGGTCGGCTGGAAGTTCAACGCCTGGGCGAAGTACGATAATCATCGGCACGACTCGCGGATTCCCGGGAAGATCGCGCGGCATCTCAAGCTGAGGCGCTGGAGTCCTCAAGTGGAAATCGACGGCAAGTCGACCCGCGTCGTCATGGAAGGGGGCGCGTTCGACGTCAATGGCCGAGGAACGCTTCTCACGACGGAGGAGTGCCTCCTGAGCGACGTTCAGGCAAGAAATCCCGGCCTAGGCCGCGAGGAGATCGAAAGGGTCTTCGCCGACTACCTGGGGATCTCGCATGTGGTCTGGCTCGGGAACGGAATCGCGGGTGACGACACTCACGGACACGTCGATGACCTCGCCCGGTTCGTCGGACCCAAAACCATCGTCTGCGGTTTGGAGCGAAAGACTTCGGACCCGAATTACGAGACGCTTCAAGATAACTGGCGACGACTCGGCGAAGCCCGCGACCAGGACGGTGATCCGTTCGACGTGATCGCCCTGCCGATGCCCGAGCCGGTCGTGTTCGACG
>JAYUFP010000486.1:0-5334 GCA_043738665.1 Isosphaeraceae bacterium | reverse complement strand
GCTCGAACGGCTCTCACTCGGTCGCACTCGAGGAAACGGCCGAGGGTTCCGTCGAAACGAAGCAGGCCACCGCCTGCGCGTCGATCGACACCGTGGCCCTCGACCCCGACCGAACTGTGGATTTCGCCGCCGGAACCGATTGCCGGTCGATGCCGACGATCGCCTTCGAATCTCACGAGCAGGAGACTCGCGATCTGGACGACCCCCGCGGGGAACGGCCGAGGTGGGCGCGGCCTTCCACGGGCAAGCCCGAGACGTGGGACCGAGTGCCGGGCTACGAGATCATCGACGTGCTCGGCAGCGGCGGGATGGGTGTCGTCTACAAGGCGCGCGACCTGAATCTCAACCGGCTCGTCGCGCTCAAGATGATCCGCAACGACCGGAAGCTCACCTCGGAAGACCTCGCGCGGTTCTGGATCGAGGCGATGTCGGTGGCCAGGCCGCGGCACGCGAACATCGTCCAGATTTATCACATCGGGCAGGTCGGGCCGGTGCCTTACCTCTCGCTCGAACTTTTGGAAGGGGGTTCTCTGGCGAAGCGCCTCGGCGGGATGCCGCAGCCGTTTCGAGACGCCGCGGCGATGGTCGCGACGCTCGCCAGGGCCGTCCGCGCGGCGCACCTGGCCGGGATCATCCACCGCGACTTGAAACCCTCGAACGTCCTCTTCGACATCGGCGGCACCCCGAAAATCAGCGACTTCGGCCTGGCGAAACGCCTCGAAGTCGAAGACGGCGAGACCGTGTTCGGCCAGGTCATGGGCACGCCGAGTTATATGCCCCTGGAACAGGCGCAAGGCAAGACGAATGAGATCGGCCCTGCCGCGGACATCTACGCGCTCGGCGCCATGCTCTACGAGATGCTCACCGGAAGGCCGCCGTTCAAGGGGATGACGACGGCGGAAACCCTCTCGCAAGTCCTGACCGAGGAGATCATCGCGCCGTCCCGGCTCCGCGCCAAGATTCCGTTCGACCTCGAAACGATCTGTCTGAAATGCCTGGAGCGAGAGCCCCGCAAGCGATACGCCGATGCCGCCGCGCTCGCCGACGACCTCGACCGCTTCCTGAACGGCCGCACGATCCTCGCGAGACGCACCCCGGCCTGGGAGCGCGCGATCAAACTCGCGAAACGGCGACCGGCGACGACACTCGTGCTGGCCCTGGGGCTGGCGCTGAGCGTCGCGGCGGGCGTGGTCTGGCGGGACTCCCAGATTCGAGCCGTCGAGCACGCGCGCACGGAGGAGGACCGGCTCGCGGGACTCCGCCGCGAGGTCGACGCGAAGCTCTTCGACGCCCAGAAGGCGCTCGACGAGCGGCAGTGGGCCGAGGTCAGCGTGATCACCTCGAAAGAGCTGGAACGGATCGGCGCCGAACGTCGCCTCGACGACCTCCGCGGCCGTGCCGAAGACCTGCTGGCGAAGGCCCGCCGCGGCCTGGCCGATCAACGTGCCTCCGAACAGGTCCGCGCCCGTTTAAAGACGTTCCGGACCGCCCTCGACGAGGCCAATTTCCTCGACACGCGGTTCACGGGGTTCGGCATCAACTCGACGCCGGAAGCCGCCTGCCGTGCCGCCGGAGACGCCCTCCGGGTGTTCGGCGTCGCCGCCGACGGCGACGACTGGACCCTCTCCCCGCTCCCCGAATCGATGAACCCTCGCGAGCGTGAGGAAGTCGAGGCCGGTTTTTATGAGAGCCTGTTGATACTTGCCGACGGCGTGGCGCATCGGCCCGGGGCGGGGCCGAAGCAACGCGCGAAGGAGGCGCTGAAGGTGCTCGACCGCGCCGCGCCGATGCGACGGTCGGCGTCCCGCGGCTATCACCTCCGGCGGTCGTCCTATTTGGCGACGACGGGTGAATCCCGGTCCGCGGAGCAAGAGCGGGCTCAAGCCGAGCGCGAAGCCCCGGTCGACGCCTTCGACTTCTTCCTGAGCGGTCATGAGCGGCTCAAACGGTCCGAATTGTCGGCGGCGATCGCCGATTTCGACGCCGTCCTTCAGCGCAAGCCCGACCACTTCTGGGCGCAGTGCCTGCTCGCGATCTGCCACCTCCAGAACCAGCAGCCGCTCCGGGCCAAGCCGAGCTTGAACGCCTGCCTCCAACAACGGGGCGATACCGTCTGGCTCTACCTGCTCCGGGGGATCGCCGGCGCCCAGGCCGGCAACAAGGCGCTCGAACTCGCCGGCAACTATCCCGACCAGGCCAAGGCGCTCAACGCCGAGGCCGCGGCCCAGTTCGACGCGGCCGAGACCGACTACGCGAAAGCCCTCGGTCTGCTCGACCGGAACCCCGAAGGGACCGACCTCCGGTACACCCTGCATGTGAACCGCGGCCTGATTCGCTTCGAACGCAACGACCTGATCGGGGCCGAGGCCGACCTCCGCGAAGCGATCCGCCTCGACGACCGCCATTTTGAGGCTTTCAGCGCCCTCGCTCATGTCGAGCGGAAGCGGGACCGGATCAACGACGCCCTTGAACACTTCGACCGCGCCATCGCGCTCAAGCCGCTCTGGCCACCCCTCTATCGTGGCAGGGCCGGGGTGATTCTGGGGCTGAAGGAGATCAGCCCCGAGCGCCGCGATGCCGCCCTCAACGACCTCCAGGCGGCCATCTGTTACGACTCGGCCGGGAGCCCCTTCGTCGCCCTCGATTATCTTCACCAGGCCTCGCTCCTCCACGGGGCGGGTCGCGACGCCGACGCCCTCAAGGCCTGTGAAGCCGCGATCGACGTCGCACCCAAGAACGCCGACGCCCACCTGATGCGGCTCGAACTTCTGATCGGTCTTCAGAGATACGACGACCTCATCGGCTCGTGCGACGTCGTCCTCAACACGTTGAAGCCGATCGCCAGGATTCACGAACTCCGCGGCATGGCCCACGACGCCTTGAAGCAACACGCGAAGGCCGCCGAGGACTACACCCTCGCCCTGAGCCTCGCACCGAAACAGCCCGAATTGCTGGCGCTGCGGGGCTGGTCATACCTGATGACCGACTCGCCTCGGCTGGCCCTGGAAGACTTCGACGCCGCGATCTCCGTCAACCCGAAGCCCGCCAACGGCTACAACGGGCGCGGCTTCGCCAAGGCGAGGTTGCGACGATTTCGGGAGGCCGTGAAAGACGCCGAAGCCGCCCTCGAACGCGGCAAGGACGCGCGAACCGCCTCGAACGCGGCGAGGGTCTATGTCCTGGCCGCGAACGCCGCGATCGACGACTCGCGCAGGGTCGGACCCGACGTGGCGAGGCTGGTCGAAGTCTACCACCAACGCGCGCTGGACCTGATCGTCGAATACCTGAAGCGACTTCCTTCGGATCAGCGGGCGGCGGCAATGCGGGACAAGATCCAGACCGACCCGGTCTTCCAGCCGATCCGAAAGCGGCTTCGAACCGTCGACCCCGCGCTCAAAGCGGCACTCGACGATCGATAATCACCGGCCGTTGCGCCTTCTCCGGAAGATCCGGCCCAAGAGGCCCCGACGCGGTTGCGGGACGACGTAAGTCGGTACAGTCGCGGGCGGCGGCGGCACGACCGCAGGCGCCACAGGCACGACGAGTGCCGGGGCTGCATTCGGCGTCACGGTGCCGGGGTCCGAATCGTCCCCGCCGTCGTCTCCCAACACGATCGTCGTCTGGGTGGCCACGATGGTGTCGATCACTCCGCCCGCGTACGGGTCTTTGCCTGTCACCTTGAACGTGCCGCCGGTGGTCGGGAAATAAGTCTTCTGGGGCGGCTTGTCCTGCGGGAATGTGCCCGAGATCACCGGGATCGTGATCTCGACGGTCGAGGACGTGGGGCTCACATAGGCCGTCAGGTCGTACACCGTCTTGCCCGTCCCGGACGTGGTGAACGAGAATTTATCGGCGGCGGCGGAATAGCGCTTCGAGCCGCCCTTGAGTGAGTACCAAAACGAGTGGACGTACGCCGAGCCCGTGTAATCGAACAGGCCCGGCGTCATCGCGCTCGAGAGCGACCAGTTGTACTCATACGTGATCGTGGCCTTGAAGGCGTCTCCGCCGGAGTTTTTCCCGGAGACCACCAGTGTTACCGTCGGGTGATCGGCGAACGCCGGCGCAAGCGACCCGAAGACGACAACGCCGAAAAACCAAACGCTCGTTCGGATCATGAATCGCATGAGGCGTCCCCTTGGCGCTCGTCGTTATCAACTCCGCATTCACAAACCACGACCATTAACGAGCTTAACCGCAAACGCGCCTTCGATGAAAGATCCTGGCCAAAAGGCCCGGACGACGCGTCCGGCAACCCGACACCGGCGCCGACGGCGCGGCCGCAACGCAACACGGCTGACAGGCGGCCGCGGGACAAGAAACCACCGGGAGACACGCCGGCGGAACCCCCGGCGCGGGAGCCCGGCAAGCCGCGATGGAACTGATCGTCCCGTTCAACGAGTCGCCCCCCACCACCGTCGGCGTCACGACGAAGGAATATTGCGTCGTCGGAAAACAGAAGCATTCCGGGGGATACCAATGGTATCGATTCGAAAGGGGCGTCGCGTACGGGATCTTGACCACCACGGTCGATCCCCCCGCGGCGACACTGACGTCGAGTTCAAACGCGGTGTAGGCCGGGTCCATCGCGTTGATCTTGCTGGAACTGTAGACGACATAGTTCTCCGTCGCGCTCGCCGTTCGCTTGGGAAGCCCGTCGATCTGATACGAGAACACATGCGGAGGCGCCGTCAGGCCGGTGAAGTTGAACCGACCCTCGGTGACGGTCCGCCAGCCGGATTGATACGCGATCTGTGCCGTGAAATTTTTCGTGACGCCTGCGGAATTCGTCCCGGTTCCCGAGATGTCGAGAACCACGGTCGCCGCGACGGCGGGCCGGTGGGCCATCGCCAACAGCGCCAGGAATCCAAAAAGCCAGGTCTGTCGTCCACATCGAGGAAGTCGCATCGGGGGGGTCCTCTGAAGCTGACGGGTGCGAGAAAAAGAACGTCCGGGTGAATGCAAGCGAGCGTGCGGCGTATCCTGCTCGCGTTCGATGGACACGAACATTGAAGAACGCGGCGCTACCTATTCGCTAAGATCTTACCATTTTACCCAACACGTCAAATCGATTATTCTTACCGGGTCGAGTGTAATTCACAAGCGGGAGTACGACGACGGCGGCAGCATCGGCGTTCCGGCGGGTGATCGCGGCGGAGGCTGATGGCGAATCCGCTTCGCGTGCGCCTGCTTCCCTCATGGGGACCGGGAGTGACCCGAACCCGAACGCCTCAAGGAGTCTCTGAAATAAAGACGTCGATTTTGGAAAAACACGGTCACGCGGGGATCGATCCCGCGAATGCGGTGTTAGGACAGGCGTCGGTCATTGGGTCGGGT
>JAYUFP010000485.1:0-5335 GCA_043738665.1 Isosphaeraceae bacterium | reverse complement strand
CCCGAGTTTCCTCTCGGTCCCCGGGGCGATCGACGTCGGGTGCGAGTTCACCACGATGTCGAAGGGGTACAACATGGCGGGCTGGCGGGTCGGCTTCGCGGCGGGAAACCGCAAGATGCTCGACGCGCTCAAGGCCATTAAAGGCTACTACGATTACGGGATCTTCCAGGCCGTGCAGATCGCCGCGATCGTCGCATTGCGGCACGGCGAGCCGGGACGCGTCGCGCAGGTCGCCGAATACCAGCGACGGCGTGACGTTCTGGTCGAGAGCCTGAACCGAACAGGCTGGAACGTCGAGACCCCGAAAGCCAGCATGTTCGTCTGGGCGCCGATTCCCGAACCCTGGCGCTCGAAGATGGGCTCGATCGACTTCGCGATGAAGCTCCTCGAAGAGGCCGAGGTCGCCGTCAGCCCCGGTCGAGGGTTCGGCGAATCCGGCGAGGGCTTCCTGAGGCTGGCACTGATCGAGAACGAACAGCGCCTACGTCAGGCGGTCCGCCAGATCGGCCGTTGTCTCAAGCCAGAGAAGGCGACGATCTGACGCGGTCTCAATGGAGCTTTCGCCCGTGGTCCCCTGTGCCTACTGCGAAAACCCGTTGATCTGCGATTCGTGTCGCGAGCCTTACCGGCCGCCAACCTCCGAGCATTACCAGGCGCTCTCACGCCCCGACTACCGCATTTTTTGCGAGGCCTGCAAAGTCGTCCTGGTCTGCCACTGGTGCAAGACGCCTTACGACGGCGGCGACGATCCCGAGTCGGAAGAATAAGTAATAATCAATGGCCGATGGCCAATTCGTAAAGGTGATTGCTCATCGGCCATCGGCCATTGATCATTCCGCTCAGGCGTTCGGCCTGGCCTGGCTTTCGCGTTCGGGCTGGGTTGCCGCCGTGTTCGTCGCGGGCCTCGGGTTCGGGCTGCCGGGCTCGATCCTGCCGAAGATCATTCGCCCGGCGCTCGTCTGCAACACGCTCGTCACGGTCAGCTTGATCGTCTCGCCCAGGTGGTAGGCCCCCTGCTCCGTCACGACCATGGTGCCGTCGTCAAGGTAGCCGACCCCCTGCCCCGGCTCCTCGCCGCGTTTGATGAGCTTGACGATCAGGGCTTCGCCGGGCAGAACGATCGGTTTCAAGGCGTTGGCGATGTCGTTGAGGTTGATCACGTCGACCCCTTGGAGCCTGGCGATCTTGTTCAGGTTGTAGTCGTTGGTGACCACCTTGCCGCCGAGGTGCTTCGCCAGGATGACCAACTTCTGATCGACTTCACGAATTCCCGCCAGTTCGGGGATCTCAGTGTCGTGGATGCGGACCTCAATGCCTGGGGATTTCTGAAGGCGATTGAGGATGTCAAGGCCGCGTCGTCCCCGGTTTCGTCGCAGCTTGTCCGAGCTGTCGGCGATCCCCTGAAGCTCTTGAAGCACGAAGCGCGGGACGACCAGCGGTTGATCGAGGACATGGGTCTCCGCGACGTCGGCGATCCGTCCGTCAATGACTACGGAGGTGTCGAGGACGAGCGGACGCGAGCCTTTGACTTCCTTGGAGAACTCCATGTACGGGATGATGAACCGGAAATCGTCTTTGGTTTGCAGGAGCGTGCTCACGCAGAGGTAGCAGACGAAACAGGTGAGGACGGGGTAAAACCCTTTCCATACGTTGTCGTTGATGAACAACAACATCGTCGGCTCGAAGGCGTTCCGGATCAGGTCGCTGAGGATCACGCCGACGAGAACCCCGAAGAAAAGCGCCGAGATCGTCTGGATGCGTTTTCGAGGCGTGAGCTGGTCGGCGGCGAGAACGGCGACCGCCAGGACCATCACGGCGACAAACGCGAAATATCCGTTTCCGAGCTTCTCCGCGCTCACGACTTTGACGAGTTGGACGCCGAAACCGGCCACCGTCAGGATGAAAAGGGCGCGGACAATGATCAGAAGCATAGCCAGGAACCTTTCAAACGGCCCCGATTTGAGGACCGACAAGTAATGTAATAAAGAGGCGTCTCGAGAATCCTCGGAATCAGGGCGGGAATGCCGGTTCGTTCACGCCGTCAATTCTCCGACAGGGATAATTCCTCGACGAACCGGTCATAAAACTCGTGAAGACTCTCGATAATCACCTTCGTCTGAGCGAGAACGGGCATGAAGTTGGTATCGCCGTCCCATCGCGGAACGACGTGCCAGTGCAGGTGTCCTGGTAAACCCGCTCCAGCGGCTTTCCCCTGGTTCAAGCCCACGTTGTAAGCTTGCGGACGGATCATCCGGTCGAGGACGGCGATCACGCGTTGCAAGGTCTCCACGGGACCGATGAGGTCGTCGCCTGATAATTCGCCGAGCGTGCCCCGATGGACGAGCGGGGCGACGAGCAGATGACCGTTATTATACGGGAATCGGTTTAATACGACGAGGGAATGCCGCCTCCGCCAGACGACGAGATTGGCACGGTCGTTTTCCGGAGGCGCAGCCAGGAACTCGCAAAGGAAACAGCCGTTCGCGACCGTTTCGCCTTTCGAAGAATCTCGGATGTATTGCGCTCGCCAGGGCGCCCAGAGTCGTTCCATGGACCCTCAACGCTCCACCTGCCGGCGGCTCGCCGCGAGAGAGATGAGATCGGCCAGTGAACTCCCCCGAGAGCCCCGCCGCGAGCTTCCCGAAGAATTGATGATAGCACCATCGCGACGCCTTGTCGCGACCCCACCACCTAAAACCGGGAGGGATTCCGAGGTCGGGTGGAGGCGAAAAGACATGGCCAATGGTGGATGACTGACGACCGCGGAGGATGGGTATCCACTGGACGACGGCGTTGCCGGAAGTCTCGCGCCGGTCTCTTCACGCGTCGGTTCTTATCCGCCGGGACAGGTTCGCGACGTTGAATTCCTTTTCGCCTGAAAACAAACCGTTTCACGATTCCTGAGAACGCGAAGCGCGTGGCCCCGTGAGCAAAAGTTGCCGCTCACGAATGGGGTAGATTCTCGCCCAGGCACGGCCGAGGATCTGGTCGCGCGAAACGATGACTAGCCCTTCGTCGGGGCTACCGTCGGTTGGGCGGTCGCGGTTGTTGATCAGCATGTGGCCCTCCGGCATCCGGTACGACAGGCGGAGCGGCAGCCGAGTGCCGCGGAAGGGCGCGAGCAGGCCATCGACGCGGAGTCCGTTGACCCGGAGGGTGTCGATCGCCCATTCGACCTCCTGGCCGTCCACCGCCACCACCCGCCCCACGCGCGGCTCGCCGCGGGGAGTCGCGCGGTAGCAGACCCATTCGTCGTGTCGCGGTTCCGACTTCCGGTAGGCCGAACAGTTGACCAGATATCCGTCCTCATTCGGCCCGTGCCTCATTCCCGGCCACGCCACCAGGGTCAGCCAGGTCAAAAGCGGGAAGTAGATTCCGATCGCGAGCCCGCAAGAGACCCCGATTCCACGGATCGTCCCCCTTCGAGGCGGAAACGACTCTTGTGTCAGCGCGTCGGAGGTCGACACGGCATGAGTCATGTAAGCAAAAATCAACAGGACGGCCCCGGTCACCGTCCCCCAAAGAAACAAGCCGACCGCAAGAGCCGCCGCGAACGAACCGAAGAGAATCAACCCGCGCTCACGCTGTCCCCACCACCACTGCGGATAGCCCGGGACCAGAACCCGCAATCCGCCGCGCGGCCTCTCCGATCCGCGGGGATCGGAACCGATCACGCCCCGACCCGTTCCGGAGATGTCGCCCGGCACGTCGATCCCCATCGCTCCGTTTCCTCCGCGGACGACGTTCTCTCAGACATTTGTCATGGCAGGATCACAGATCCGCATCGAAAGAGCAATCGCTCAACGAAAAGAGCGGCGGGAAGAGGCCCGTCGGCCCTTGAAAATGTGTTCGTCGGCTTCGACCGCTTATTTGATGTCGAATTCGTGACCCGCTTGCCGACTTTCGTATAGTTGTTAAAGGAATCATCCGCAGGGCGAATTTCTCCGCTGACCCGTGAGCGGTCGGGGCGGGGAAAAACGTTTTCCGCGTTTCTCCCTTCAAACCGGATTGATACGAACCTGGAGAGGCTTGGCTACGCCTTCGGGAAACCGATCCGGCTTGCAATCGGCGGTAGGGCTGTTTCGTTTTCGATGGACCCCGATGACCGACGCCCGAAGGTCAATGACCGAAGGAAGACTAAGGGGTCTGGGGAAGATCGCGGACTTGGTTCTTGGTCATTGACCATCGGACATCGGGCATCTTGAGAACTCCAAATCGAAAATGAAACCGCCCGGCAATCGCCGGCGGCTGGACTTGACCGCGGTTGCCCGGCTGGTAAGATATTGATCCCTAAACACCAGACCCACCCGATCTCGATTCATCGCGTTCGCCGCTTCCTCGTGGATTAGCTCGCCGGCGGAACGGTCTGGTGTGCCTCTTTTTTTGACAGACCGGCGACGACCAAGGACGACCCACGACGGCCCGCCTCTGGAACGGCGGGCTCGACGAACTCCGGTCTCGAATTGAACGGCTAGACCTCAACTTCTCAGTGGGCGTTCCACCCCCTGAGGGACGATTGATCGGATTATGGAAAACCTTCGCGACGTCCGGAACATCGGGATCTCGGCCCACATCGACTCCGGGAAGACCACGCTCACCGAGCGCGTCTTGTTTTACGCCGGGAAGATCCATGCGATCAAGGAGGTCCGTGGCGAAGGCGCGAAGATGGACCACATGGAGCTGGAGAAGGAGCGCGGCATCACGATCACGTCGGCCGCGACGACCGTCCAGTGGAATGATAAGAAGATCAACATCATCGACACCCCCGGCCACGTCGACTTCACCGTCGAGGTCGAGCGTTCACTCCGCGTCCTCGACGGCGCGGTGCTGGTGCTTTGCGCGGTCGCGGGGGTTCAGTCGCAGTCGATCACCGTCGACCGCCAGATGAAGCGATATCGCGTCCCCCGGCTGGCGTTCATCAATAAGATGGACCGAACCGGGGCCAACCCGGTCAACGTGATCTCCCAGCTGGAGAGCAAGCTTGGCCTGACGACGGTGCCGATCCAGCTCCCGATGGGGGCCGAGATCAACTTCGCCGGCGTCATCGACCTGATCACCCGCCAGGCGGTCTACTTTGACGGTGACAAGGGCGAGATCGTCCGCTATGAGCCGATCCCGGCCGAGTACGTCGAGCCTTCCGAGCGGGCCCGCCAGGGGATGCTCGAGGCGCTCTCGCTAGTCTCCGACAAGATCATGGAACTGCTGCTCGAAGAGCAGGAAGTCCCGATCGACCTGATCCACTCGACGATCCGCGAGGCCACCGTCGCTCAGCAGATTTGCCCGGTCCTGGTCGGCTCGGCCTACAAGAACAAGGGTGTCCAGCTCCTGCTCGACG
>JAYUFP010000484.1:0-15449 GCA_043738665.1 Isosphaeraceae bacterium | reverse complement strand
GTGAAAATGGGCTTTGAGACGTTGATCGAGGCTGGATATCAGCCCGAAAGCGCTTACTTCGAGTGCCTGCACGAGCTGAAGTTGATCGTCGACCTGATGTATCAGGGTGGTCTCAACTACATGCGTTACAGCATCTCGAACACGGCCGAGTTCGGTGATTACACCCGTGGTCCCCGGATCATCAACGAGCAGACCCGCACCGAGATGCGGAAGATCCTCAAGGAGATCCAGTCCGGCCAATTCGCAAAGGAATGGATCCTCGAAAACAAGGCCAACCGACCCACGTTCAACGCCATGAAGCGACTCGAACGGTCGCACCCGGTCGAAGAGGTTGGGAGGCGGCTTCGCGGTCTAATGACCTGGATCGACGCGAAGACGGTCTGAGGCGCTCGAGGGGGTCGTCGCGCCCGCGACGGCCCCGATCCCCAACATCGGTCCACTCATCACCGTTGTGGAAGACTCTCACGTGTCAATCCCGACCCCGATCAACCCGTACGAAGCGCCGGAGTCCGAAGGCTACGGAGCCGAAACGCGCCTCGTGGTGCCCGAGAGTTTTCTCGGAAAACTCGCGATGGGGTTCCGGCTCCTCTTCGGCAATCTTGTGATCATCGCCCCGCTGGTTCTCGTGATCTGGCTGCCCGCCAACTTCGCGATTGAAACGCTCGTCGCGCGGAGCGCGACGCCCGACGACCCGATGGCCGCTTTACCTCTCGACAACATCGTCGAGGTTTTCTTCGGGCCGTTGATCTCAGGCGCCGTGATCTCGCTCCTGGCCGAACGGTTTCAAGGAAGAAAGCCCCGTGTCATCGAGGTGGTCAGGTCCGGCTTACAGAGCTGGGGGCCGCTTTTTCTGACGCGGCTTGTCGTCGGGATTATCTTGATGCTCGGCTTGATCGCCCTGGTCGTTCCAGGGATCGTTCTCGCCGTTCGTTACGCGATGGTGGATGAAGTCGTCGTCCTCGAAGGGGCCGGGGTGACGGTGGCGAGACGGCGCAGTTCAGACCTGTCACGCGGTCGGGGCCGGCTGATCTTTTTTTCCGGGCTGATCTACCTGACGGTCCTGTTGCTGATCGGGACTGGGATCGCCTTCGCTCAGGAACTTTTGCCGGGAACCAACACACTGGGGATGAGGGTCGGCGCTCAGAGTCTCCTGAACGTCCTGTCGCATGTGATCACTTGCGTCATGTTCCTGTACTACTGGGAAGCCTACGCGAAAGATCAGTCCTTTCGCGAGGCCGAAGCCTTCGGCAATGTGGACGACCTGACCTGGTTGTCGAAGCGCAACGCGAACGACTCGTAGGCACCGGCTTGCAAAAGGGACCGGAAGGCATGGCCGACACGAGCCGAAAAGCGCGAGAAAACATTCCCGGGCGATACTTCGTCGACATCACATGCATCGACTGCGACCTGTGTCGAGAGACCGCCCCGCTCAACTTCATCCGCGAAGATGCGGAAGGGCACAGTTACGTCTATCGACAACCCCGAGATCCCGCCGAAGAGGCGGCATGCCTTGCCGCGATGGAAGAATGCCCCGTCGAAGCGATCGGCAACGACGGGGCGGCGGGATGAATCTTCGGAGAGTCCTAAATACGGCCCCGCTCGCTCAATCCACGGAGCCGACGGCGACTGCTTCGTAGGTTTCGACCATCCGCTCGATCTCGTCCCACCGCGGCGAAGACAGGTCGGCGAGCTTGCCCTGAATGAACGTGAGCATCGCGTCGACCCGGTCCACCTGGATGACGAGAAGGTCGCCCGGCTTGAGTGTCGAAAGGGCTTGGTCGACGGCTTTGACCTCGCCTCTCGTCTCGTGCAACGAACGCAATCGAGTCCCCCGGGCGATCCCTTCCTTCATCAAGGCGATCACCTCGCCATCGGGACGTCCCCTCGTGCAAGAGTCCTCGTAGATCACGAGTTCATCGAAGACGTCGGCGAGGAGCTGACCTTGGCGGATGATATCGATGTCGCGACGGTCGCCCGCGACCGTGAAAACAGCCGACCTCCGCTCGTGGGGGAGATGTTCGATCGCTTCCCGCAACGCGACGAGGGCCGACTCGTTGTGTACGTAGTCCATGATCACCGTCGCGCCGCCGTGATGAAGCACGTTGAATCGACCGGGCGTGGTCGCGGGGTCGGCGGCGAAGGTCGTCAATGCGTCGCCTATCGTCTCGAGGTCGATGTTCAATGCCCAGGCCGCGGCGGCGGCGGCGAGCACGTTTTCGACCTGGAAGCCGATCCGGCCGTGCAAGGTCAGCGGCACCCGCGTCAAGCTGATCAGCGGGGTCTCCCGAGGTCCTTCGGCGAAGGTGACCATGCCGTCTCGCACGAACACGGCTTTCCCGCCCGAGGCGCGGTGATTTTCGATCGCGGCAACGCACGGGTTCTTCGCGAAGAAAATCACCGCGCCCGGGCAGAATGGCGCCATTGCCGCCGTCAACGGGTCGTCGGCTTTGAGAACGCCGACTCCCCGGGGGGAGACGGCCTCAATGACGGTCCGCTTCACTCTCGCGAGTTGCTCGACCGTGTGAATCCCACCCAACCCGAGGTGGTCGCCTTCGCCGATGTTCGTGACGATCCCGACGTCGCAAAGGTCAAAACCAAGCCCCTCACGGAGAATTCCCCCTCGCGCGGTCTCGAGGGCCGCTGCCTCCACCCGAGGGTGGAGCAGAACGGCCTTGGCGCTTTTCGGTCCGGAGCAGTCGCCCGATTCGATCCGGCGGCCGTCGATGTGAATTCCGTCGGTATTCGTCATTCCCACGGTCTTGCCTGACGCCTTGAGCAAGTGCGCGACCAACCGTGTCACCGTGGTTTTGCCGTTCACTCCGGTCACGGCGACAACCGGCAACCGGCCGGTGTCTCCGGGAGGGAATAGTGAGTCGATGATCGCCTCGCCCACCGGCCTGCGTTGACCCACCGACGGTTCCAGGTGCATCCTCAATCCGGGGCCGGCGTTGACCTCGACCACCACGCCGCGCTGCGCTTTCATCGGCCTGCTGATGTCTTCGGCGACGATATCGATGCCGGCGACGTCGAGCCCGATGATCATCGCGGCCTCAACGGCGCGCGCCGCCACGTCGGGGTGAACGCGGTCGGTCACGTCGGTCGCGGTCCCGCCGGTGCTAAGGTTCGCATTGCGGCGGATCAAGACCCGAGTTCCTGCCGCGGGGATCCCGTTGGTCGTGTAACCCTGCTCGGCCAAGGTCGTGAGAGCGATCGTGTCGATCACGATCTTGCTCAGCGACGTGGCGTGGTCATCGCCCCGTCGGGGATCGCGGTTGACCTCATCGACGAGTTGGCGGATCGTCTGCAAGCCGTCCCCGACGACCTGTGCGGGCTCCCGTCGCGCGGCGGCGATGAGCTTCTTGCCGACGATGAGAAGACGGTAATCATCCCCGGGCGCGAACTGTTCGACGATGATTTCTTCGGTCGAAGTTTTGGCGACCTCGTAGGCCGCGACCACCTGTTCCTTCGTCGTGAGGTTGGTCGTCACCCCGCGGCCGTGATTGCCGAACTGGGGTTTCACGACAACCGGCGTACCGATCTCCTGAGCGGCAATCCAGGCGTCTTCCGCCGAGGTCACGGGACGGCCTTCGGGGACGGGGACGCCGACCTGGCGGAGCAAGTCTCGGGTCAATTCCTTGTCTTGAGCGATCGTCTCCGCGATCGCACCCGTGCGGCTGGTCTCCGCCGTGCTGATTCGCCTGGCGAAGGCCCCCTGGCCGAGCTGGACCAGGCTGTCTTTGTTCAGACGCCTCGCCGGGATTCCTCGTTTCAAGGCCGCGGCGACGATCGCACCCGTGCTCGGTCCGAACCGGACGTCGTGGTTGAGCGAGCGGAGACGATTGACTTCCGAACCCGCGTCGATTGCATGACCGGCCGCCGCGGCGAGGCAAAACACTCGCGCCGTTTGAAGACATTCGAGGGCGAAGACCTCATCGACGAACCCGACGACGACCTGGAACACGGTCGGGTCCGGCGTGGCGAAGGTCGTCTTGAAATTCGGCTCCGCCCCCGCGAGGGTCTGGAGTTCACAGGTAATTCGTTCCAGGACATGGGCCATCGAAAAGCCCTGGAGCGAGCCGCGGGAGTCGCCGAGGGTGGGGAGTGAGCCCCGCAACCGTTCGACCACGGCTTGGAGTGCCCCCGCGCCTGCTCCCTCGACCCCAGACGCACCGAGATCGACCCAGGCCTCCAGCACGGGGAAACGCGCCCAGATGTTCGGTCCGCGCAAGGCCAAGATCTTCCGGAACTCCATGCGATCCTCTCCTGTAAGCCCGAAGCCGCGTCAATCGGTCCGGGAAAAATGTCGTCACGAGCCCGCTGCGCGCTCCGGAACGAACGTGCCGAAACTCACGGGCTTCCGTATTGGATGCGAGACCCGCAGGCTCTTGAAATGTTTCGAAGAGGTGAACCTCAAAGAACCGGCCGCGTCCGACCCCTCGGTCGCGCCGGGAACCTGGCGAGCAGAGGGGTGCGTCTTGACCCCGTCTGGTGGATGCCGGGTGGGGCTTTTGCCCTTCCGCACCTTCTAGTACGCCGTTTTCGACGAAAGTGTTGGGGGATGATTTCGGTGGTTTTTCAGGATGCCCGAGCCGCCCCTTCGCGAAGGCGTTCGATTCACTGACGATACCGTTCACCGCTCGTCTCGGGACATCGCGGTTTCGCCGCTCAAATCCCTATCTGATGATGGGAAGTGACGGATCAAAACGGAGACCCTCGGAAAGGCGGCGACGGGTGGGAAATCATACGGGGAAGGCGCGTCAAGAATCAACGGCAGGTCCTCGTAATAATTGATGAATGTTTCGAGAACGGGATGAATTCGAGAGTCTTCGGTCGGTTCGAGCCTCGGAATTTCCCTGGTGCGGTTGACCGGCGCCTCTAGAATGTGCGGTCACCACGAGAGACGATCATTGACTCCGAAGCGAAGGGGCGCATGCGTTGAATCCGTCGAGGAGTAAAAAGGTCACGGCGATGCGGCCGTTACTCGTGGAGTGGCAAGCTCCCATCCAATCTCAACTGCAAGGCGGCGAGCGGGTTCTCGGGTGGTGCGCGACCGATCTCGACGAACAACTCTGTTTCGCCGAGGGTTTGCTCGTCCTGACCGATCAACGCCTTCTCACTTTACCATCCACCGACTCTCGGACATGCCGGGACTGGCGGATCGACGCGTCGCTCACCCTCGTCGTTCGCGATCGGGCCGGACTGGGCAGTCTGGAACTCTCGGATTCGCAAGGCCGCCTGGCCGTCTGGCGATTCACGCAGTCTCGCAACGCCGCGGCACAGCACCTCGTGGAACGGTTCGAAGCGCTCTGGTCCGGCGAAAAGGTTGACGACGATCAGGTCGAGTCGATCCCCTGTGTGTCCTGCGGAGAGGTGATCCCCACGGGATCGGCCTCGTGTCCCTTCTGTGCCCCGACCTCAACGGTCCGGCCCTCCTCCTCGCTCCTCCGCCTGACCCGATTCGCGAAACCGAGGGCGCCGGCGATCCTTCTGGGCTTCGCACTCACCCTGGCCGCGACCGCCATGGCCCTGATTTCGCCGAAGCTGATCGGTGACTTGCTCGACCGGGTCCTCTATCCGCGGCAAAATTATCACCTGGTCAAGTGGTATCTGCTCGCCCTCTTCGGTTCGTCGGTGATGGCGTGGCTGCTCAACTGGGCTCAGACCTTCGTGATCGCGAGGGTCAGCGAGCGTGTCGCCGCCGACCTGCGGGTCACCACGTACGCACACCTTCAGAAACTATCCATCGAATACTTCGGAGGTAAGAGAACCGGCGACCTGATCTCTCGCGTCAGTTCGGATTCGGATCGGATCTGCAATTTCCTCTCGATCAATCTCCTGGAGTTCGGTTCCGACGTCGTCATGATCGCCATGACCGCCGCGATCATGCTCTCCATGGACCCGAAACTTGCCGTCGTGACTCTCGTACCTTTTCCGTTAATTGCCTGGCTTGTCTATCTTGTCAGGCGACGCCTTCGGAGGAGTTTAAACCGGGGAAGCCGCGCCTGGTCCGAGATGACGAGCGTTCTCGCCGACACGATTCCCGGCATCCGCGTCGTGAAGGCTTTCGCCCAGGAACAACGCGAGGTTGAACGCTTCCGGAAGGCGAACGATCACGTTCTCGAAGCCAACGACCGGGTCAACACGACGTGGTCGTTCTTCGGCCCGATCGTGAATCTCCTCACACAGTTCGGCTTGCTCGTGGTCTGGGCCTTTGGCGCGTGGCAGATCTACTCGAACACGATCGAAGTCGGTGTGCTCGTCGCCTTTCAACTCTATATCAGCCGTTTCTACATCCGCCTCGAAGCGATGATGCGGTTCCTCCAAACCATGCAGAGAGCCGCGACGAGCACCAACCGCATCTTCGCGATCCTCGACCGCAGCCCGAGCGTCGCCGAACCCACCCGGCCCGTCGCGATCGAACGCCTTCGCGGAGAAATCGAATTCCGCGACGTCGCATTCCGGCACGGCAGCCGTCGGATCCTCCATGACATCAACCTGAAAATCCGGCCGGGCGAACTCGTCGGCTTGGTCGGACCCAGTGGCGCGGGCAAGAGCACGCTGGTGAACCTGGTTTGCCGATTCTACGACGTCGCCGAAGGGTCGATTCTTGTCGATGGCGAGGACATCCGTTCCTACGGAATCGCCGACTATCGCCGCCACATCGGGATCGTTCTGCAGGAGCCGTTCCTGTTCTATGGCACGATCGCCGAGAATATCGCCTACGGATGTCCCGGGGCGACACCCAAGGAAATCATCACCGCGGCCCGCGCCGCGAAGTGCCACGAATTTATCCTTCGACTTCCCGACGGGTACGATTCACTGGTCGGTGAGCGAGGGCAGAGCCTCTCGGGCGGCGAGCGGCAAAGGATCTCGATCGCGCGGGCCTTGTTGATCGACCCTCGCATCCTGATCCTCGACGAGGCCACCTCGTCGGTCGACACCGAGACCGAGCGCGAGATCCAGGAAGCGCTCGACAACCTGATCCGCGGGAGGACGACGATCGCCATCGCACATCGGCTGAGCACGCTTCGAAAGGCCGACCGGCTCGTCGTACTGGAAGGCGGACGCGTTGTGGAAGTGGGCGATCATCACGCGTTGCTGAAAAGCCCGGGTGCCTACGCGAGACTCCACAAGGCCCAGGCCGAACTCGCCGCCGGTCCCAGTCATTAACACGAGGACGTCTTCCTTGCCGACCGATGCCACGAGCCCTCCGACGCTTTCCCTGAACCCTTGGGGCCGTCTGGTTCTGACGACCGCCGACGGGCGTGTCCATGTGGGGGTCGATCCGATCCGCGCCTTCCCGCTCTCGGAACCGGAACGATTTATCTCCTTTTGCGACGAGAACGGACACGAGGCGCACTGTCTCGGCTCGATTGATGACCTCGCCGAAGACGACGCCCGACTGCTCCGCGCTGAGCTCGCCGGCCGTGAATTCATCCCGGTGATCGAGCGGATCGATCGCGTGAGTTGCGAAGGAACGCCCTCGGACTGGGAAGTCGTCACCGACCGAGGGGGCAGCCGTTTCACGTTGGAAACCGACGACGACGTGCGGAGGATCGGGATTCGCAGAGTGCTGATCACCGACACGAAGAAGCTTCGCTATCAGGTTCGCGACGTCCAGGCGCTCGACTCACGGAGCCGACGGTTGCTCGAACGCTATCTGTAAGAGTCTGTCCGGGAAGTTTCCCGGAGAAAAACGATGGCGGATGACAAATGGCCGATGACCGATGCGAGAAAGCCGGCGGGAAAACGCCGCATTCGCTCTTTCCGATCCGTCATCAGCCATTTCCTAGCCAATTCCTTTCCGGACAGACTCTAAGCTAAGACGCGTTGCTCGGGCATCCAATCACGGCCGGGCGGTTTCATTTTAGACTCGGAGTTCCCGGGATGCCCCATGCCCAATGGTCGATGACCAAGAAATCAGACCGCGATCTTTTTCAGAACCCTCAGTCTTCCTTCGATCATTGATCATCGGGCATCTGGCATATCGGTTCCTCGAAAACAAAACAGCCCTGCCAATCGGGGCCGAGTCCTTGCGTCGTCGCTCGGGAGCCATTAGAACCGAGGTTAAGGGCGAGCCCTTAATTCGATCGCGACTCCTCCGATTGAGATGGGATGTGCGATCGATCCCGCTCGCCAGAACCGAGGACACGATGAAACGCGCACTCCGTCGAGGTCTCTGGGCGTCGTTAGCCCTCGCCGCCGTGGTGATGATGGCGCCTTCGCCGCAGCTCCACGGGCAGGACAAAGAGAAAGCTCCCGCCGATCGTCGTGCCTACATGCGCCAGAAGCTGGAATTTTCCAAGCTCGTTCTTGAAGGTCTGACCACCGAAAACTACACGAACCTGGAGAAGAACGCCAAGGCCCTCCGGAAATTGAGCCAGGCCGCCGAATGGGAAGTGCCGACGATTCCCAACGCCACCGATTATGTGACGTCCACCGCCGAATTTCAGAGGCTTTGCGACGAGCTGACCGCCAAATCCAAAGAAAAGAACATCGACGGCGCGACGCTCGCTTTCCTCCGGATCACGATGAGCTGTGTGAATTGTCATAAATATGTCCGATTCGCATCGCATTGACGCGGTGCGCCGCGGCGAGAGACGCACGCGAGGGATCTTCGTATTCCTTGAACGGAAACCGGAACGGCGAATCCATGACGCGGTCATCGGATGGTGTCGCTGGGCCTCGGATCGAGGAGAGCGTCGGCGAAGTCGTTGGGTGGGAGGCGATACAAGAACTCGACTGGCATCGTGCCGAAACCGAGCGACTCCGCGTCCTGATCGATTTTCTCGCCAGGCCGAATCACGCTCCGGGGGGAGCGGACCCTGACCCGGAGACCGTGACCGCGTATAATCTCGCCGTCGAAGCCTCGCTGAGCGGCATCCGCCGGAGTGCCATGGAGACGCGCCTCGCCGACGACGGAATGAACTCTCCTCTCGAATCCCTGCTATCGGAGCCGAACCCGATGTCCGCCGCCCCGCTCTCGCCTGAGGTTCTCGAAGAACTTCGTCGTTTCAATTCGCCGACGATCTCGAACGCGATCGAGATCTTCAACGTCCGGCCCCGGCACCTCGGGTTCCTGCCGCACACCGTCCGTTCGTTGTTCCCCGACATGCAGCCGATGGTCGGGTACGCGGTGACCTCGCGGACTCGCGCGCGCTTCTCCCCGGACAAGGAGCTCGACCTCACCGCCGACTATCTCCGGTACGTCGCGGCGGCACCCGGGCCCAAGATTGCCGTGGGGCAAGACCTCGACGACCCGCCCGGGTTGGGAGCCCAGTTCGGTGAAGTGAATGCGACCATCCACAAAAAGCTCGGCTGCGTCGGCCACATCACCGACGGCTGCCCGCGCGACCTGGACGAAGTCCGCGAGCTCGGTTTTCAGCTCTTCGGCCTGAATCCCTGCGTCAGCCACGCCTACGTGCGGCTCGTGGAATTTGGGAAGCCGGTGAAGATCGCCGGAGCCGAAATCCTACCCGGCGACCTGATCCACGCCGACAAGCACGGCGTCTGCATCATCCCCCTCGAAGTCGCTCCCAAGCTGGCCGAGGCCTGCCGCGAGGTCGAGCGACTGGAAAAGCCGCTGCTGGAACTCTGTCGCTCCAACGACTTCGACCTGGAGGAATACATTAAGCGACGGGGGGAAATGAAGGTGAAGATCCGGGAATGAATCTGAACCAAGCGGGCCGGGTGATTCAGATACAAGCGGGAATCGCCTCCCGGCTTTCGGCCCGTTTGGGTGCCGCTTGTCAGACCCGACCAGTGCGTCTGCGGCGACGTCCAACGTCACTGTTCGGGTTCGACCAGTGGCACCCAAAGTCCGTCTCTCGATCAACCTAAACGAAAGTCGAGGCGTTCATCACGGCCTGTTCCTAAAAAACTCGCCGTTGGTGCATAACAACCGGCTCGAACCGTTGCCCGCGGAGAACGGCCTCGTCGGGCCGGACTTCATCGAGACGCTTGCCTTCGGCGTACCAGCGATTCTTGCGGTACTCGAAGAGGGCGGTGGCGTGACGGGGCTGAGGGTCTCCGAAGACGTCGTAAGACTGGCCCTCGAAATGCACGCCGACGAGTGCCAGGAGAACTCTCGACTGGCGGTCCCTCGCCCAGAGCACTTCGTCATGCCAACAGGCGTCTTCCCAGCGAATCCGTTCGAGCGGATCGACCTTGGCGAGTGCCCCCAGAAAATGGGCCTCAAGGCGCTCCCGTTGCATCCGGAAATGTTCCCGGGCTTGATCGACGTGCATCTCTTCAGAATATTGACGGAAGGGACGACGAAGAGACAACCAGCCGACGATGACGCAGGCGGGCACAACGACGCCCCAGATGACGACTACCATGCTTGAACCCCCGGCCGGTCCATGGTGGAAGGGAAGATCCTTACATACTAGCGCGGAGCACGGGACCTTCGCAAGCCGCCGTCAAGGTGAGTTTGAAAAATTAAGAAGATCGCCGTCAGAGCCCTTGCCACGCGTTCGGCGGATAGAAACGGCATAAGATTTTGCATTGCCAGTGAACATACTTCGGTCGGGAGCCTTGTCCTTTGAGTATCAAGCTCGGATCTCACATGTCCATCGCCGGCGGTCACGACCGGGCAGTCCGCGCCGCGGCGTCGTTCGGGTTCCAATCGGTGCAGCTTTTCACAAAGAACAACAATCAGTGGAACGCCCCGGCTCTGACCGAAGCCCGGGTCGCCGCCTTCAGGGCGTCCCTGGACGAGACGGGTGTGGCCGACCCGGTCGCTCACAACTCCTACCTGATCAACCTCGCCAGCCCCAACGACGCGCTCTGGAAACAATCCATCGACGCGATGACCGTCGAAGTTGAGCGGTGCGACGCATTAGGGATCACGGATCTCGTCGCGCACCCCGGTGCTCACACCGGATCGGGTGAAGAAGCCGGCCTCCAACGCGTGGCGCGGGGGCTCGACGAAGTCCACCGTAGGACCGCGGGAACCCCCGTAAGGATCGATCTTGAAACGACTGCCGGCCAGGGGAGCTGTCTGGGCCACCAGTTCGAGCATCTCGGCGCGATTCTCGGCGCTGTGAAAGAGCCTGAGCGGCTCGGGGTTTGCGTCGACACATGCCACATTTTCGCCGCGGGGTATTCTTTCGGAACGGCGAAGGAGTACGATGTGACGATGGATGAACTGGACCGCGCGGTGGGGCTCAAGAAAGTCAGGGTGTGGCACCTGAACGACAGCCTTCGCGAGCACGGGAGCCGCGTCGACCGTCACGCCGGGATCGGCCGAGGCTACATCGGCGCGGAGCCGTTCCGTCATATCCTGAACGACCCCCGACTCGCGGGAATCCCGATGATTCTGGAAACCCCCAAGGGGACCGACGAAGACAGCGGTGAGGGACTCGACGCGATCAACCTCCGGGTCCTTCAAGCGCTGCTCGCAACCCCAAAACGCGGGCGGAAGCAACCGTCGCCTTGACTTGAAATCGAAACGAGTCGCCGTTCATCATGTCTGACGCACCAAAAGCCTCCAAGCAAAGCGGGGCCGCCGCCGCGAAGAAAGCGGCGATGCCCGACCCTTCGATGTTCATCAACCGTGAGTTGAGTTGGCTCGACTTCAACGATCGGGTGCTTGAGGAGGCGCGCGACCCGAGCAACCCGCTTCTGGAACGCCTTAAGTTTATCGCCATCAGCGCTTCGAACCTCGACGAGTTTTTCGAGGTCCGCGTCGCCGGCTTGCAAGCCCAGCTCTACGACAGCCTGGAGCCGCAAGACGCCCCCGCGGACGGGATGGGGCCGCTCGCTCAATTGACCGAAATCTCCCGACGCGCCCACGACTTCGTCGGAAGACTTTATGACGTCTGGCTCAAAGAGGTCCGTCCCGAGCTCGGGACACATGGGATCCACGTCTGCGAGTACGAAGACCTCACCGAGGCCCACAACGCGTTTCTCGACGACTATTTCAACAAGCAGGTCTACCCCGTCCTGACGCCGTTGGCGATTGATCCGGCCCACCCGTTCCCACACCTGCACAACAAGAGCCTGAACCTGATCCTCCGGATCGAGACGCCGAGCCAGGAGCCAGTCTCCCAGCGTTACGCCGTGCTCCAGGTCCCTTCGGTCCTCAACCGCCTGGTCCGGCTCCCTTCCGACGGCGACGGCAAGATCCGGTTCGTGCTCCTCGAAAAGGTCATCGGCCCCCGCCTCGACGCTCTCTTCGGCGGCTTCAAGGTCGCCGCGCGTGCCTCGTTCCGGGTCACTCGGAATTCCGACCTGACGATCCAGGAAACCGAGGTCAAAGGGAGTTTGCTCTCGACGATTCAGGAAACACTTAGGCTTCGGAAATGGGGGGCGGCCGTCCGTCTCGAAATCTCCAACCGGGCAGAGGACGGCTTCCTAACTCTCCTCCAGAACGCCCCGGCACTGGATCTCGACGAACGCGACGTCTACAAAGTGCGAGGCGCCGTCGACCTGACCGTTCTTTTCGCCCTCAGCAAGATCGAAGGGTTTCGCGAACTTCGAGAACCCTCGCACGAAGCGCAGCTCCCCGCCCAGTTCGCCAGCCGGGGGAGCATCTTCGCCGCGATCCGTGAGCAGGACATTCTGGTCCACCACCCCTACGAGTCGTTCGATTCCGTCGTCCAGTTCATCGAAGAGGCGTCGGAAGACCCCCAGGTTCTCGCGATCAAGCAAACGCTCTACCGCACCGCCGAGAACAACCCGATCATCGGCGCGCTCGAACGCGCGGCCGAAAATGGAAAACAGGTCACCGCCCTGGTCGAACTTCAAGCCAGGCTCGATGAGGAAAACAATATCGTGAAGGCCAGGGCGCTCCAGAAGGCCGGCGTTCATGTCGTTTACGGAATGGTCGGCCTCAAGACCCATTGCAAGGCTACGCTGGTCGTTCGACGTGAGCATGACGGCATCAGGCGCTACGTCCACCTCGCGACGGGTAACTACAACCCGACCACCGCCAAGCTCTATACCGACCTGAGCTACTTCACATGCCGTCCCGATTTCGGCGAAGACGCGAGCGCCCTTTTCAACCACCTGACCGGCTACATGCAAGGGCACGACTGGAAGAAGCTGATCGTCGCCCCGATGCACCTGGCCGAGGCGATCCTGGGCTTGATCGACCGCGAAAGACGCCACGCCGAGGAAGGCCGTCCCGCAAGGATCATCGCCAAGATGAACTCGCTCGTTGATCCGGCCGCGATCGAAGGGCTCTACGCGGCCTCAAAGGCCGGCGTCCGGATCGACCTGATCATCCGCGGGATCTGCTGCCTGAGGCCGGGGGTTCCCGGCGTCTCCGAGAATATCCGGGTCATCAGCATCGTCGACAAGTTTTTGGAACACTCGCGGATCGCGTACTTCCAGAACGACGATAAACCCGAGGTATTTCTTTCGTCGGCGGACTGGATGCCGCGAAATTTCCGGAGGCGCGTCGAGGTCATGTTCCCGATCGAGGACCCTCGCCTTCAGAACCGGATCATTGAAGGCATCCTCGGCGTGGTCCTTTCGGACAACGTCAAGGCTCGGGTCCTCGGGCCTGACTGCGTTTACAAGCGGATGCCCGCGCCCAAGAAGGGTCAGCAGGCGATCCGTTCGCAACTCGAATTCCAGAAACTCGCACGTGAGTTCGAAAGCAAGTCGCCGATCCGTCCCGTGACGGGGTCGCGGGCCGAATTAGCCGCCTTGCGTGCGAAACCGTGAGCTCGTGCGAGACAGGGCGATGAGCGTCAATCGTTCAAGGCGCGGAAAAGCTTGGGAGTTAACAGCCAGTGAAGTTCGAATCGGCCGCGGCCGTCTCCGTTGAGCGCGGCGATTCCCCCCTTCTTGAGCTGTAAGCAGACATGGCGTTCGCTCAGGCCGATCAACAAGCCGAGAAGCTCAGAAAAATCCGGATTATGGCCGACCAGCATGATCCGGCTTTCGGGACGCTCGGCCAGCCATTGCTTGATCGCGGCAGGGGGTGAACCCGAGGTGAGGATGTCGGCGACCTCCAGCCTGTCTTCCTTTCCGAGGGTTCCCGCGATGATCTGTGCTGTTCTGCGCGCCCTGGGGAGCGGGCTGGTGACGATCCGGTCGGGCTTCACCTTGAGACGTTTCAAGCCGGCGGCGATCCGGCTCATCTCAGTCTCCCCTTCGGGCGTGAGGGGACGTTCTTCCTCCCGCACGCCGGGGGTGCCGTGCGGCACGGCGATTCCGTGCCTCACCAGGTAAATCCGTTCCATGGTCGGCCTCTTTGGTCGAGATTCGCAGGACGGGTGGGCGGAGCTGATGTTCTGAGCAAGCTAACCCGCGCCCCCGTGATTGATCAAGGGTCAACGTGCAACGTCGCGGTCAGGTCGAGCGGGCTCTCATCGACAAGGTCGGTGTGGATCCGAAAGACGCGCCTGAGGTCGCCGCGCGAAGCGGCTTGCTCGGGCTGATAGTCGACCGCGACCAGGTGGACGGGTTTGGCCGTCGCGTCGTCCGCCGCGGCCTTGAACCCATCGCCGGCACCTTCGATCGCCCGGATCACGAACGGCTTTGAAGCCCGAACCAGGAATTTGCCGTGGACTCCGGCTGTTGAAGCGACCCGTCCGAGGGAAAGCACGGACGGCGAGGCGCTCAAGTCGCCTCGGATCATCGCGGTCACCTGGATGGGAAAGACAGACGCTTCGCGGTCGTTCGTCAACAGCCGGATCTCATCGCGAATCTGGCCCGCGGGGGCGTCGGGTTTGACCGAGACCTTGAGCGCGTAGCTCACGCGCAGGCCGTCTCTCGCGGTCTCGACAAGGCTGGCGTCGATCGCGCGGCAGGCTGAGATCATCCGTTCCACGCGCCACGATGGTTGGCCGATCCGGTCGATCGTCAGTGTTTGTGTCGCAGGCTGTCCCCGGCTCACGGCACCGAACTCGACCGTGCCCGGGTTGAAAACGATGTCGCTGAGGATCGTCGAAACCACGCCGAGACGAACTTCCGACTGTCCACCGTTAGCCGCGACGAGGTTCACAAACAGGACGGTCGCCTTGCGGCCGACGAAGTTGCGGGTGTCCATCTCGGCCTCGACGACGGCGGAGTGACCAGCCGGCACGAGTTGCGCGGAGGCCTTGCCGGTCGTGCAGCCGCAGGAGGCCCGGACGTCGAGAATCGTGACCGGCTCATTCAGCCGGTTGGTCAGCACGAAGTCGTGGCGAACTTTCGAGCCTCGGGGAACCGGTCCGAAATCGTGGTTCGTTTCCCGGAAAAGACCGTCCGCCCACCCGGCGGGACATTCCCGGCCGAACCCACCCGAAGCAACCAGAAACACGACGAACAATCCGGCCAGCGTTTGTCGATATCGACGCCGCATCAGATCCTCCTGCCACTCCCCAAATCGACGCTAGGGGCCGGGCCTTCAGCCTGAAAGGCCCAAACTGACGATGCCCCCCAGATTAGCGTCCTTGCCTAGTTATCGACCGCCAGGAACGAAGCGCTCACTTTCACTAGGCTTGAGTCGGCGA
>JAYUFP010000483.1:0-1651 GCA_043738665.1 Isosphaeraceae bacterium | reverse complement strand
CGGAACCGCCTCCGCCCAAGGTCGAAGAGACCGTCGGCGACCTTGCCTACATTGTGAGCAATACCGAGACCAAGCTCGAAGGCGTTGGTCTGGTCGTCGGATTGGATAGTACAGGGGTCGACCCGCCGCCATCTTTGTACCGCAACAAGCTCATCGACGAGATGCGCAAGGCGCAAGTCGAAAACCCCAACGGGATCTTGAAAGACCCGCGCGTCTCGATGGTGATCGTCCGGGTTAGTGTGCCCGCCGGCGTCTCGCCGTCCGACCGCCTCGACGCTGAGATCGAACTGCCTCCAAATTGCGGTACGACCAGCCTTGCGGGCGGTTTTCTGCTTCAGTGTCGGCTTCGCGAAGTGCTGGTTCTCGGTGGTTCGTTCAAGGAAGGGGCCGACGTGGCCTTGGCCCAAGGGGCGGTATTCACGGGAACCCCCGCCGAGCCGGCCAAGCAAAAGTCGGGACGGGTTCTCGGTGGCGTCCGGGTCAAGAAAGAGGTCCCTTTTCAGCTCATCCTCAAGGAGAACCGGAAGAGCTTCCGGACTTCCGCGATTCTGGAAGGTGTTGTGAACTCTCGGTTTCCGCAAACCGAGGGGGTGAATCAGAAGGGCGCGGCACTCGCCAAGACCGATCAGTTCCTCGTCCTCAAGATCCCTCGGGTTTACCACCAGAACCAGGACCGGTACTTCCGGGTGGTCAAGCTCTTGCCGATGGTTGACAATCCCGCGATCCGTTCTCAGCGCACGGCGGTCTGGCGGCAGCTCCTCCTCGACCCCACGACCGCGGGGATCGCCGCGCTGCGACTCGAAGGGCTGGGAGTGACCGCGGCCGATGCGCTCAGGGCTGGCTTGGAAAGTCCCAATGCCCAGGTCAAGTTTCTCGCCGCCGAGGCGCTTGCCTACCTGGGAGACGCCGCCGGGGCGGATGTCCTCTCCGAGACCGTTCGCAAACAGCCCGAGTTCCGGGCTTACGGACTCGCCGCGCTGGCCGCGATGGATCAGGAAGTCGCCAGCATCAAACTCCGTAAGTTGCTTGATGAGGCCGACATCGAAGTTCGCTACGGCGCGTTCAACGCCCTCCGGACGATCGGCGACGACGCCTTCCTCGGTCACGTCCGCATCCTTGATGAACCGAAGGTCGATCCGGTCGACATCCAGGAAGGCGACAACATGGCCGTGTCGATCGCCCGCAATGCGAGCCGGCACCGAAAGGAAGATCCGTTCGCGCTCTTCGTCGTGGACTGCGAGGGGCCGCCCATGGTCCATGTCGCGAGAACCAGGCGCTCCGAGGTCGTCGTCTTCGGACGCGGTCAGCGGCTTCTCACTCCCGTGGTGCTCGGTGGCGGGCAGATCCTCCTCAACGCCGCGGACGGCGACGAGACGGTCGAGATCAGCAAAATCGTCCCGAGCAAGTTCAACGACTCCGACCTCAAGGTGAAATCCCCGCTGGAACTTGGCGATGTGATCCGACGAGTCGCCAACCTCGGGGCCAACTACCCGGAGATCGTCGCCATCCTTCAGGCCGCCGAGAAACAGAAGAACCTCCCCGGTCCGTTGGTGGTCGACGCCGTGCCGGGAAGCAGCCCGGTTTACCTTGAGGCCGCCCTCCTGGGTAGAGACACGACCGCCAAGAAGGATGACAACCTCCAGAAGACCGG
>JAYUFP010000482.1:0-5348 GCA_043738665.1 Isosphaeraceae bacterium | reverse complement strand
GCCGATGTGGCCGGTGACGACCTTCTCATTCGCCCCGAAAACCGAGCGCGGGAAGATCATCGGGATGGCGAGCGTGGCGGCGGCGGTCGTCAAGAATTGACGGCGGTCGACCGTGATTTTTCCGGGCATGGATGGCCTTCCTCTCGGGTCAGGTCGGAATCAGGTGGGGCGGTTCCATCGTCCTTGAAAGGGGGAATGCATGAGAAACCGGGAGTGCGAGGCTCCCGCCGATCCGGGTGTCACCCCGAAAATCCGCTCGGCGGGAGCCTCACTTTCGAAGGCACATTTCAGGGTGAACCCGATCAGTCTTTGTAACGATAGTGTTTCGGGGCGGACCCCGGCATGCAAGCACCGACCGACGGCCGGCTCGCCGGTTTGGCAGTCTCTTCAACGACCGTCTCCCGAGAGATAAGATGCAACGCGACACCGAACCCGCCAGGAACGCTCCCAACAGGAAACGAGGCCCTCTCGTGTTGCACTCCCGTTTTTTCCGGACGCTACTCACCGCTGTCATTGTTTCCGCGGTCACCACGCGGGCCTTCGCCGCCGACCCCTGGATTGTCATTGAAGGGACCGACGGCCCCGGTCACGGCAAGCATGTCGTGCTGGTCAGCGGCGACGAGGAATATCGTTCCGAGGAAGCGCTTCCGCAGCTCGCGAAGATTCTCGCCAAGCATCACGGCTTCAAATGCACGGTGCTCTTCGCGGTCGACGACAAGGGGACGATCGACCCGAAGCGGACGAACAACATCCCGGGTCTCGAAGCCTTGAAAACCGCCGACCTGATGATCATCGCGACCCGCTTCCGCAACCTCCCCGACGACCAGATGAAGCAGGTCGTCGAGTACCTCGACGCCGGGAAACCGGTGATCGGCCTCCGCACCGCGACCCACGGCTTCAATTTTCCCAAGGACTCAACCTACGCGAAGTATTCGTTCAACAGCAAAGTGAAGGGCTGGGAAGGGGGCTTCGGCCGGCAGGTTCTCGGCGAGACCTGGGTCAATCACCACGGCAAGCACGGCGTGCAGAGCACGCGCGGTCTGACCGTGAAGGGCGAAGAATCGAACCCCATCCTGAAAGGGATCGCCGACGGCTCGATCTGGGGCCCGACCGACGTTTATACCGTGAACCTCCCCCTCCCCGGAGACAGCAAGCCGCTGGTCCTGGGACAGGTTCTCGTCGGAATGAAGTCCGACGACAAGCCGTTTGAAGGCAAGGTGAACGACCCGATGATGCCGATCGCGTGGACGAAAACGTACAAGTCCGAATCCGGAAAGACCGGCAAAGTCTTCACGACGACGATGGGGGCCTCGCAAGACCTCGTCAGCGAAGGGACCCGAAGGATGCTGGTCAACGCAACCTACTGGGCCACGGGTCTCGAAGACAAGATCGACGGGAAACGGAGCGTCGCGATCGTCGGAACCTATGAGCCCCGGGCGTTCAAGAACGACAATTTCACCAAGGGCGTCAAGCCGGAGGATTTGAAGGGGAACTGAAGGGGCGTTGCGAGATCGAGAGAATGAGCGCGGGCGGAGATCCCCGGTTACGTGCTGAACGTTAAAGCTCGAATCGTTCCCCGAAACATTCACCTGCCGGGGGTCTCTCGCCCTGATGCTTCATGTAACTTTTGTTCCGCAGGCCACTTGCGGCAAAAATTCAGCCGCCTAAAAAAACACGAGTCCTGGTCCTATAACCCTGTAAGGAGGAATTCCAAGGTCTTTATCTGTGTCGAGTCCCCATGTCGCAACCTGAAAACTCGGAACGACGGCTGTTTATTAACGGATTAAAGGGGCTGGCGGCCGTCTACGCCGTCTTGCATCATGCGTATTATGAAGTGCAGGTCACCGACCCGAAAAACTGGCTTGTCCGACTGTTTGCGTGGCTCGAACCCGGGCATTCCGCGGTTGCCGTTTTCATCGTCCTTTCCGGTCATCTACTGATGCTCCAGGTCAACCCGGACGGGAGAATTCGCGACGGTTGGGCGGACTACTTCGTCCGGCGGGCGAGAAGAATCCTGCCTCCGTACTACGGGGCGATGCTCTTCAGCATGGCACTCATCGCGCTCATTCCCGCCCTTTCAAACTCGGCCGATGTCCGTTGGATCAGGGCCAATCCCGCGTTATGGTTCAAGTCATCCATTATTCCACATTTGATATTGATTCACAATTGGCATCCCTGGCAGGCCTATCGGATCGACCCCCCGATGTGGTCGGTGGCGACGGAATGGCAGATTTACTTTTGCTTTCCCGCACTCCTATGGTTTTTCAGGAAGCACGGACTCACGGCGGCGGTCACGGCCGCGTTCGTCAGCAGCCTCGCGCTGGGGGCGTACCTCGGTCCCGCCGCGGATGAAGGCTTTTGCCCGTGGTATCTCGGTCTATTCGCCCTGGGGATGACGTCAGCCACGTTCAGCAAGAGATCCCCGGCCACGGAAGTGAAATGGTCCGACCGCAGTCCGCGGTTCTCTCCCGCGGCGTTGCTGCTGTGCGTCTTCCTCTCGAGCTACTCGAGAACCGCGTGGGGCGACACGCTCGTGGGCGTTTGCACGGCCGGCCTGCTTTACCTTTGCACGACGTATCGGGATTTTAAACAGTCTCCTGTTCTTCGATTACTCGAATGTCCCGGGGCCCTCGAACTCGGGCGAATCTCTTACAGCCTGTACCTGGTGCATTACCCGTTACAGGCCCTTGCGGAAAGCGGATTGAAGTCCCTTCAGATCGGGACGGCCTGGAGGCTCGTCATCCATCTGTCGGTCGGAACCTTGATCATTCTTTTGTTCGCTCATGGCTTCCATCTTGTCTTCGAGCGACCCTGGGAAACCCACGGAGCTCGGAAACCCGTGAGCGATCTCGAAGTACCCGAGGAACGGAGTTTCTCGGACGCGGTGAGCTCGGGCGGATCATCCCGCCTTTGAATCGGATTTCCCGTCAAGTGATGACGTGCAAGTCCGTCGAACACGCGACTCCAGGCCGCTCGAGCTTCGACGACGACGCCCGTTCGAAGAAACGGCGCGTGACAAGGAAGAGATCCCGTCCGGAAACTCTGGAAAGGCGTATTTGCGACGTGCGTCAAATCAAAACGTGACCTTGTACCGCCACGCCGTTCCGACATCGACTTAGGAAATGGAAATGAATGGAGCGGAAGGGGGTCGAACCCTCAACCTCAGCATTGCGAACGCTGCGCTCTCCCAATTGAGCTACCGCCCCGAAGTCGATCGAATTGTTCATAGACTACTCTTCGGAGTGGGATCGTGCAATCCGTCCTCGGCGGAATCGAGAAATTTCGCGTCGAGGCGGGCTCCGATGAGAAAGTGCCGTGCCCCCCGATGACGCCACGGCCGTTCCCTTTGTCGCAGGCGATTTCCTCGGTGGGGTTTCCGCGTCAACGGGCACTTTCTTCCCGAGGCGGGATGAGTCATAGTCTTGTGGCATGACGGTCTCGAACCGGCTCATCCTGCCAAATGAGTCCGCCTCGGGAGTGGAGGTTTACGTTACGGTGAGTTCACTTTCTCGGCGAGATCTCTTCTGGCTCGGCGTCGCGGCGGCGTCCGGCCTGGCCGCCGTCGACGCGAAGGCTGGGGACCTCAACCGGCGACTTCTCGAACTCGCGTCGCACTTCGAGAAACAACGGCGAGCCCGGTTCGCCGCCGTGAAATCGAAAGCGGAACTCTCGGCCCTCCGGGACGAACTCCGGAGCACGTTTCTCCGGCTCCTCGGCGGTCTTCCCGAACCGAGCGGGATACCCCCTGTTACCAAAGCCGGAACGATCGAAGCGGACGATTACCGGATCGAGAAGCTATCGTTCCAGAGCTTCCCCGGCTACCACGTCCCGGCGCTTTTGTACGTCCCGAAAAACCACGACGGGCCGATGCCGGGCGTGCTCAGCCCTTGCGGACATTCCGCGAACGGCAAAGCGCACAACGAGTACCAGATCCTTCACGCCAACCTCGCGAAGCGCGGCTTCGTCGTCCTCACGTACGACCCTGTGGGACAGGGCGAGCGGAGCCAGTTCTGGGACGTCGCGAATCGGAAAAGTCGCTTCAATCTGGTCTGCGGAGAACACGCGGTCCTCGGCAACGCGCTCGATCTTCTTGGGACTTCGCTGGCCCGCTACCGGATCTGGGACGGGATGCGCGGCATCGATTACCTCGCATCCTTGCCGGACGTGGATGCGAAGAGGATCGGCTGCGTCGGCAACTCGGGCGGCGGGACCCTGACCGCCTACATCACGGCCCTCGATCCCCGAGTCGCCTGCGCCGCGATCTGTTGCTACATCACAACGTCGCCCCGACGCATGGGGAACCGGATCGAGGCCGACCCCTCGTCCGACCCGGAGCAGGACATCCCCGGGTTCGTGAGTGAGGGGATCGACCACGCCGGCCTGCTGGCGCTCTGCGCGCCGAGGCCGACGCTGATCGGGGCGGCGACGGAGGATTTCTTCCCGATCGAGGGCACCCGCGAGTCGTACGCCGAGGCGAAGCGGTTGTACGAGGTCGCGGGCGTCGGCGATCGCGTCGCCATGACCGAGGCCCCGCAGCGCCACGGCATGACACTCCCCCTCCGCGAGGCGGTCTACGGCTGGTTCGGGCGCTGGCTGTCCGGTCAAGAAAAGCCGGCGGACGCGAAGGAAATCGCCGTGAACGCCCGCCCGGACGGAGAACTGCTCGTCTGTGCCGACGGGCAAGTCAACGTTTCCCTGCGCTCGAAGCCCCTCCTGTCACTTGCGCTGGAGGATTACCGGAAGTCCGCCAGACCGGCGCGGCGGGCTTTCCGCGATATTCTGCACCTCGACCTCGACCGGGCCGACCCGCTCGTCACTCCGATCGAAGGAGTCGAGCCCGGGGGGAAAACACTGGTCGTCTTCATCAACGGCAACGAATCCGCCGATTGGCGAGAGGCCAGGGGGCTCTTCCAGGCCCTCGCCCGCGAGGGCCACGCCGCGGCGATCATTGACCCTCGCGGGGTCGGGCCGAGACGTGTCCGGCTCGCCGTGAATGGTCACGCCTACACCGACCCGAGTTCGAGCGTCGAGGCGAATCTCGCTTACAACGCATTCCTGGTCGGCCAGAGCCTTCTGGGGCTGCGAGTTTCCGATGTCCTTGCCGCCCTTCGCACGCTCGTGCGCGAGAAGCGACCTCAGCGTATCTTCGTCAGCGGCCGTCACGACGCCGCCCTCGTGGCTTGCCTTGCCGCCGCGGTTGAGGGAGGCATCGCCGGGGTGGCTGTCGAAGACATGGCGGGCAGCCTCATGCCCTCTTTTCCGGAGACGGGCAGACCCTCTGTGCATCCGGGATCGTCCCCGGATTTCTCCGAGACTTCGGTGACATCCCGGAGTTGCTCGGCAAGATC
>JAYUFP010000481.1:0-1655 GCA_043738665.1 Isosphaeraceae bacterium | reverse complement strand
AAAGCGGTTTCATTTTCGACGAGGAGTTCTCGGGATGCCCGATGTCCGATGGTCAATGACCAAGAAATGCGACCGGGATCTTCCCCAGCGCCCTTCGTCTTCCTTCGGGCATCGGGCATCGGGCATCGGGCATCTCGGTCCATCGAAAATGAAACGGCCCTGCCCGATGGACGAGGAACCAGACGCCCGATCCGTCATCCGCTGAGCTTCGATAGGGACGACTTTACGGCTCTCCCGGAGTGACGGGTTGTCGAGTGGGGACGCGCTCCCTCTAATAGGAAGGGTTCCGATGTTCCGGTCTCGGAGCCCGTGGAACGTGCCGAAGGCTCCGCGATCACCGGGGTCTCCGACAAATGGCCCGAGAGTTCGCCACCATGAAACGATTCCTGACGCTGACCGGCTCATTCCTGATCTCGGCCGTCGCAACGGTGGCGGCGGCCCAAGCCCCCGCGACACCCGCCGCGAAAGAGCATGTCAAGGACCGCGCGGAGATCCTCGCCAACGACGCCGCGTTCGTCGAAGCGTTCAACAAAGCCGACGCCAAGGGCCTGGTCGCGACGTTCACGGAGGACGCCGAGATCATTGACGAGGATCACGTCACGACCGAGGGCAGGAAAGCCATCCAGGAGCATTTCACGGCTTATTTCGCCGCGAATCCGGGGGCCAAAATCACCCTGGAGACGGAAACGCTCCGGTTCCTCGGGGGCGAGACCGCCCAGGCTCGCGGCCGTTCCAAGGTCGTCCACCCCGATGGTGAGGCCGAGGCCTCGCGGTACACGGTGATCTTCGTGAATCGTAAGGGTCAGTGGCTCCAGGCCAGCAGCCACGACGAGCTCGACGAGACCGTCCGCTCGGAAGAGCGGCTCAAGGCCGTCGAATGGCTCGTGGGGGACTGGGTGAGCGAGAGCGCGGACTCGATGGCCAGCTGGAAATGTGACTGGTCGGACAACAAGAGCTTCTTGCTCCTGTCGTTCACCGTTCATCTCGCGGGCAAGCCGGCGATGTCGGGCTCGCAGCGGATCGGGTGGGACCCGCTCAAGCGGCAGCTTCGCTCGTGGGTGTTCGACTCGGAGGGGGGTTATGGCGAAGGGCTCTGGTCCAACGACGGCGACCGCTGGGTGATCAAGGCGAGCGGTGTCCGTCACGACGGGCGTCCCGCGTCCGCCACGCAGATCCTCGCAAAGGTGAACAAGGACATGATCCGCTGGACGACCGTGGACCGGACGATTGCCGGTAAACTTGCGCCGGAGATCGACGAGTTCACGATGGTTCGGAAGCCTCCTGCCCCGACTTCCCGCGACAAGAAATGAATCGTCGGAATTTCCAGGGAACCGAAACGTAAATCGCGACGATGATTACTAAAGGTGGAAACCCGATGGCGAACACGATCAAACGCCTTGCGATGGGCGCCAGTGTGGCGGCAGTATTGGTCTTTCCGGTGGGACACGTCTTTGGCGGACGTGGCGGAGGTGGAGGACGGGGGGGCGGAGGATTCAGCGGCGGGCGGGGCGGAGGAGGGTTTGGCGGCGGAGGCGGGTTCTCCCGCCCCTCGATGGGTAACAACCCCGGCTTCAGCGCCCCTCGGGGGAACTTTTCATCGGGAGGCGGATTTAACGCCGGCGGAATGTCTCGCCCCGCGCAAAATTTCAGCCCCC
>JAYUFP010000480.1:0-15509 GCA_043738665.1 Isosphaeraceae bacterium | reverse complement strand
GCTCGCCAGGAGGCTCGCCCTCCCGGGAAATGTCGCCGAGGGCCGGTCAAGTTAGGCGCTCTTAGGGCCTTGAGGTTGGTCAACTGGGCGCGTCGTGCTAAAGTGGAATTCAACTCGTTAACAACTTGCCGAGGGCCAAACCATGATCCTAGTCCGCGACATTCGTTCCCTGACGGAGTTCAAGCTGCGCACCCCGGAATTCGTCCAACAGTTGAAGGAGACTGGGGAGCCCTTGGTCCTGACGATCAACGGCAAAGCCGAGCTGGTGGTGCAGGACGCGGCATCGTATCAGAAATTGCTCGACCTCGCGGAAGAGGCCAGGGTGGTCGAGGGCATCCGGCAGGGGCTTGAGGACATGAAGGCGGGACGAACGGTGACTCTGGATGATTTCAAGGAACATGCGAGGGACAAGTACGGGATCTCGGTCTAATGTACGACATCGAGATCTCGATCAGGGCACAAGCCGATTTCCGCCCTTACAGGCCCAGCCAGGTCCTCCAGGCGGGAGGTGCGGTGAGCGTCGCGGCGGCTTCGCGGACGCTGGGTTCGGCGTCGGCCTTGAGCTGGCGGACGGCCTCGCGGACTTCGTACGTCGCGGGGACGGCCCAGCCCCCACCGGCCAGCTCCCTGGCGATGTGCATGCGGTTGTGAATACTTTTCGATCCGCTGCTCGCCAGGACTCGGCGGGAAAGCTCGGCGCGGTCCATGCGGGGGTCGACGCACGTCTCGGGCTGAAGCTCGTTCGACTTCACCGCCCTCAGACACCCATCCTCGACGAGGTTGAGACGGTACCCGAAGTCCTCCAGGGCACGCCTGAGCCGCTTCGTGGTCTGCCCGAACATCGCCAGCGTGTGCCCGTTCGACTCGACGATCAAGGGGGGGGCGTCGCTCCGGGTGAGCCGCCTCGAGAGCCCTCGCAGGCCGGTGACCTCGGAGCCCTCAATGTCCATCTTGATGAAATCGACATGGTCCCAGCCGAGGCCGTCAAGAAGGTCATCGACGGCCGGCGCGGGAACTTCGACCAGTCCGTGTCGGCCGGCGTTTTCCGACCCGGCCTCGACCACATGGCCGTAAGGACCGGCCTGGAGGAACGTCAGGGTTCCCGGCCCGTCGCTGACCGCCGCGTGCATCAGCCGCGCGCGGGTGAACGTGTTGCGGTCAATGCTCGCCTGGAGCAGTGACGCATTCCTCGGCGAGGCCTCAATGCCAAGAACCTCAAAGCCCAATGCGGCGGCCGTCAGCAGAAACGTGCCGACATGCGTCCCCATGTCGAGAACCCGTCCCCCCTTGGGAGTGAGTGCCTCCAGGAGCTCGACGAGGGGCCAATACGACTCAGGAAATGCGCCTGCGGCCAGGCTCTGGCTGATCGGGTCGTCGGCCTCGTCCGCCGTGACGATGGCGAAGTCCACCCCGGGGCGGAAGTTGACACGTTCGGAGACATGGACGTCGTTGCGGTCAAGCGAAGGGGCCGGGTAGGGGACGGGCGACGTGCCTTCCATGGACGAGGCTCCTGGACTCCGCATAAGTACGGGTCGGGACGGCCGCCGTGCCGCGTTGATCGGGATTCGGAAAGGGTCTTGCCATCTTTCGCGAGTTCGAACAAGGGAACATTTCGTGGGCCATAATCACCTGTACGTTCCGTAACTTTCTTCCCCGAGCCCCAAAACCATCGCAGGTAGACAATTGCCGGTCCGTTCGGGACGATCTCGGTTTCTACACCTGAGGATCACCCCGGACGGAGCCGGCCATGACATCATTACCGACAGTCGCCGGAATCTGCCCGGGGTTCTCACTCCTCGCTTCCTGACATGAGCCGACATGAAGACGCGCGCGCCCTTTACCTCCGAGTGCCATGTTTCCCGACTTGGTCGCCCCAACGACCCATCAAGGATCAAGAGTGAAACCGGGTTCGGCCTTCGTACGCCGTCACGCGAGCTTTCCGCTGCTCTGGGCGAGGATGTGGGCGGCGACCTGATTGGGGTTGTATCCCCCTGGGAGCCGGACCAGGGGCTTGCCGTGGCGGTTGCAGAAGGTCTTGACGTCGCCGAAGGCGTGGCTCGACCAGCGGATCGCGAGCAGGACCACGGCCACATCGTCGCGGGCGATCGCAGGCTCGAATCCGGCGATCGACTGATGTTCTCGCGTCTCGATCCAGACGAGGTCGCTCAGTCCCAGATCGGCGATCAAGGATTCTCTCGCCTCGGGACGGCAGCCGCCGCCGATGAGCACGACGCTCCGCCCGGCGAGCAGGCGGCGGGCTTCCAGAACCTCGGCGTTCGGTTCCGACCTCTGCGTTTCCGGCACCCGGCGCTTGGCCTTCACGGGTGTGCGGCCGTGGGGGTATGCGGTGAAGATCCGGTCGACGAGGTCGGGCCAGTCGGCGGGGGTGGCGAGGTTCTCGGCCCTCATGAACCGCTTGAGGTAAAGGTGATGCCGCGCCGAGGTCTCCTTAAGCCATGCGAATACGGCGATCTGATCGGGGTCGTCGGGGCCGCTCAGGGTCTGGATCGCCGAGCGTACCGAGGCCTGAGCCTCGGCGAGGAGCGACAGGGCCTTCTCGGTCTGCCCTCGGGAGCCACTCCGCGAGGCCTCGACCAGGGCCAACGCTTCGGCCAGCGTGGCATAGCAGCCGGCAAGGTCGTCGAGGCTCGTCACATCGACGGGTTCCAGTTCGTCCTTGGCGTTCCGCCAGTAGTACCAGTCGGTCATCCGGACGGCCCGCTCATCGACGTCAGGGTCGTCGGGAGTTTCTGAAACCGGACCCCGCAGGCGCGACGATGCCAGTGCCGCGGCCTCGGCCTTGATGCGGCAATGGGCCTCGATCTCGGCGAGGTCGGCGGTGCCGGCCGTGTCATGATTCAGGGCGACGATCACGGCGGGACGTGGCGGCGTCGAGCGGCCGAGGGTGAGTTCCTTGAGCGGGGCGTGGGGGTCGTCTTCCTGCGTCTTGGGAAATTCCGGCGCCGCGTCGGTCGCCTTGAGGATATCCTCCGCGAGTGCCCGCAATTCAGCGCGAAGATCGGCATCATCAGACGCCTGCGCGAGGAGGCGGAGAGCCTCGGCGGTGATGATCTTGATCTCCCAGCTTGGCATGGGGTCCTCAGGGGATCTTTTTTGGGGAAATGAATCGCCCGCTTGCGACCTCATCCTATCGTGAGTCGCTCGCCACTTCACGCACGGCCCGGCGCCGGGTAAAACAAAGGATGAATCACACGCCAAAATCCCCATCGATGACGGACCGGGGCGGCCAGGTTTGGGGACTGCGATGCGTTCGACCGTTAAGCCGCTGTTTTCCGCATTCGTCCTCGCGATCGCGATCCAGCACGCGGCTCCTGCCGAACCTCCGCTTAACTTCAACCGCGACATCCGGCCGATCCTCGCGGAGAACTGCTTCTATTGCCACGGGCAAGACGCCAATAAGCGCCAGGCGGATTTGCGGCTCGACGTCCGCGACGAGGCGGTTGAGTCCGAAGCGATCGTCCCCAAAGAACCCGCCGCGAGCGGCTTGATCGCGAGGATCAACGCGACCGACCCCAAAGAGCTGATGCCCCCGCCGAAGTCAAACCGGCGGCTCTCTCCCGAACAGAAGAAGCACCTGGAACGCTGGATCGCCGAGGGAGCCAAGTACGCGCCTCACTGGGCGTTCGTCGCTCCGGTTCGACCCGCCGAGCCCGCCGTGAAGGACCTCGCCCGGGTGCGGAACCCGATCGACAAGTTCGTGCTGGCGAAGCTCGAAGGCGAAGGGCTGAAACCCTCGCCCGAGGCCGACAGGCCGACCCTCATCAAGCGGCTGGCGATCGATTTGACTGGGTTACCGCCGACTCCCAAAGAGGTTGACGCCTTCGTCGCCGACAGTGACCCGAAGGCTTATGAGAACCTCGTCGACCGCCTGCTCGCAAGCCCGCACTACGGCGAGCGCATGGCGCTCCCCTGGCTCGACGCCGCCCGCTATGCCGACAGCAACGGCTTTCAGCAGGACGGCGACACCTGGCAGTGGGTCTGGCGCGACTGGCTGGTGAAAGCCCTCAACGACGACATGCCTTTTGACCAGTTCACCATCAAGATGCTGGCCGGCGACCTTTTGCCCAACGCCGCCACCGAGGACAAGGTCGCCAGCGGGTTCAACCGCAATCACCTCCTCAACGGCGAAGGCGGGGCGATCGCCGAGGAACAGCGGTTCGTGAACCTGTTCGACCGCATCGACACCACCTCCACCACCTGGCTCGGCCTGACGATGGCGTGCGCCCAGTGCCACGACCACAAATACGACCCGATGACTCAGCGCGACTATTACAGCCTGCTCGACGCCTTCAACCGTCTGCCCGAAAGCGGCGCGCCGCAGTTCTTCTCGTCAAGGATTCGCGTGGCCGCGCCTTTCATCGAACTCCCCGACGAAGCGAACAAGGCCAGGTTCGCCGACTTCGACGCGAAGATGAAATCGGCCGAGGCCGACGGTAAAGTCTCGGCGGATTCGGCGTTTGAAGGCTGGCGTCTGGGGATCTCCGTTGAGGGGAAAGGGCTGCCCGACGCTTTGTTGGTCCTGCTTCGCAAAGATCGTAACGACGCGGAAAACAAGGCGCTCGACGCGGGACTTCGCAAGCACTTCGACGAGAAGGTCCGGCCGACGCTCGCCGCGAAGCTGCCCGCGCTCGCGAAGCCCGACGCCGTCCGCAAACAGCTCAACGACTACCGCGCCGATCAGCTCCCGCGCGTCATGATCATGAGCGACGCCAAGCCCCGTCAATCGGCGATCCTCGAACGCGGCGAGTACCTCAAGCCGGGCGAAAAAGTCACGTTCGCGACCCCCGCGTTTCTGCCGCCGATGCCCAAAGCAGCGCCCGCCAATCGTCTGGGAATGGCACAGTGGCTCGTCATGCCCGAGCACCCGTTGACCGCCCGCGTGCAGGTGAACCGGATGTGGCAGCACGCGTTCGGCAGTGGGATCGTGAAGACGTCGGAGGACTTCGGGGTTCAGAGCGAATACCCGATCCACGGCGAACTCCTCGATTGGCTGGCCGTCGAGTTCCGCACGCGAGGGTGGAGCATGAAGGCCATGCACCGCCTGATCGTCAACAGTGCGACATACCGCCAAACCAGCCGCGTGACTTCCGAGAATCTCGCCCGCGACCTCGAAAACCGCCTTTATTCAAGGGCGAGCCGGTTCCGGATGTCGTCGTTGATCCTGCGGGACTGGGCGTTGGCGTCGTCAGGGTTAATCGACGACCGGATCGGCGGCAAGCCCGTGTACCCCTATCAGCCCGACGCGATCTGGGAGGCGCTCGCGATCACCAAGGAGCGCGACTTCACCTATCCGGCCTCGTCGGGAAAGGATCTGTATCGTCGAAGCCTCTACACGTTCTGGAGGCGGACGGTAGGCCCCGCCAATATGTTCGACGTCGCAAACCGACAGACCTGCCGCGTGCGAGCCGGAACGACGAGCACGCCGTTGCATGCTCTGACGACGTTGAATGATCCCACGTGGGTCGAGGCGGCTCGGGCTTTAGCGCAGCAGAGTATGAAGGCTTCGGGACGTGTGGATGATCGATTGTCGTACGCGTTCCGTGCCGTGATGTGCCGGAAGCCTTCCGAGCGTGATTTCGCTGTGTTACGTCGCGCCTATGAGAAGCAGGCGGCGTTTTATGCTTCTGATAAGGCGGGGGCGCGGGAGCTTCTCTCTGTCGGTGAATCCAAGCGGGATGAATCGTTGGATGTCGTCGAACACGCGGCGCACTCGGCGGTCTGCCTGGCGATTTTGAATCTTGATGAGGCGTTGACGCGTGAATAAGGCATCCTCGCTTCCACGAAACACCCCTCGTTCCCACGCAGAGCGTGGGAACGAGTGTGAATCCTCTTCTTGATGAATGAATGACCCATGAACGACCTCCATCGCGAAAACATGGCCCGCGTCACCCGCCGACAACTCTTCGGCTCGGCGGCGAGCGGCGTCGGCATGGCCGCTCTGGCTTCCCTCATGGGGAATCACTCGACTTCCGCGGCAACCCCCGACGGCGAGAACGGGCTTCCGGGTTTGCCGCATTTCGCTCCCAAGGCGAAGCGAGTCGTCATTCTCTGGCAAGGGGGCGGGCCTTCTCACGTCGACCTTTTCGACCCGAAACCCGTGATGCTGCAGAACGCGGGGAAAGATATTCCCGATAGCGTCCGAGGGACGACCCGGCTCTCGACGATGTCGAGCGGTTACGGCAAGTGGCCGATCGTTCCGGCGATCAAACCGTTCAAGAAATTCGGGCAGTCGGGAATCGAGATCAGTTCGATGCTCCCGAACATCGGCGACCTCGCCGACGATATTTGTCTGGTTCGAAGCATGTACACCGAAGCCGTCAACCACGCCCCCGGCGTGACGTTTTTCATGACGGGCTCACAGGTGCCGGGACGTCCCAGCATGGGGGCCTGGCTTTCTTACGGGCTCGGCAGCGAGACCGATAATCTGCCGACGTTCGTCGTGATGACGTCGAGCGACAAAGGGAAAACTTGCGGCCAGTTGTTCTTCGATTATTACTGGGGGAGCGGCTTTCTTCCCAGCCGATTCCAGGGGGTTCGTTTCCGCAACTCGGGCGACCTCGTGCCGTACCTGGCAAACCCACCAGGGATGAGCCGCGAAGGAAGACGAGCGCTACTCGACGACATGTCAAGCATGAACGCGGCTCATTTGGCGGACTACGGCGACCCCGAGATCGACACTCGGATCGCCCAGTACGAGATGGCGTTCCGGATGCAGACGAGCGTTCCTGATCTTGTGGATTTTTCCAAGGAATCGAAAACCACCCTCGCGCGTTACGGCCCCGACGCCTTGCAACACGGCACGTTCGCGAACAACTGCCTGATCGCGCGCAGGCTGCTCGAACGCGGAGTTCGGTTCGTGCAGTTGATGCACTCCGGATGGGATCAGCATTCCAACTTATTTACGCAGCTTGAAGTGCAATGCAAGGACACGGAAGGGCCGTCGGCGGCGCTGGTGCGTGACCTCAAGGAGCGGGGGATGCTCGACGACACCTTGGTCATCTGGGGCGGCGAGTTCGGGCGAACCCCGTTCGGCCAGGGCGATCCGGCCAAACCCATCGGCCGCGACCACTTCGGCAAGGCTTACAGTTGGTGGCTCGCGGGAGGAGGAGTCAAGCCGGGTACCGTGTACGGTTCGACCGACGATTTCGCATGGAACATCACGTCAAACCCCGTCCACGTCCACGACATGCAGGCGACGATCATGCACCTGATGGGGATCGACCACACCAGGCTGACATATCGGTATCAGGGGCGTCAATATCGGCTAACCGATGTTCACGGTAAAGTGGTGAATGGGATTCTGGCTTGATTACAAAGTGAAGTCCAAGGGTTATTTGAGCGTGGGCGGAACGGGTGACGCCAGATCCACCGCGTAGTCCGTGAAGCCGATCATCATCTCGTCCCAGGTCTGCTCTCCCCAAGTCACTGAGGCTGTGGCGTCGGGGTTGGCGGGGTTCGCCTTTGAGTTGTCGAAGTGGGCGAGACACTCGATCCGCGTCCCTCGGGGCACTCGCAACGGCTCCGCGAGGCGATAGAGCGTCTGCCAGGCGAAATCATATGCGGGGACCGAGAGGATGACTTCGCAAGGGGTGTCGGGCAGTGTGACCGTGTATCGAAAATCTTTCCCCCGCAAGTGCATGTGAGGCATGAGACTCAGTAAATCGGCGTCGCGGTCGAAGGTGAATCGTGACAAAACCTCGTGGTTCGCGGCCTCCGGCGGAATGACGAAGTCCTTTTCAGAGATCCCGACCGTGACGGCCTCTCGAACGACGGGCTGTCGGGCGAAGATCAGGGCGACCGAGGAGCGGTCCGCGCGGCTCGTGCCGACGGGCGTGTCGTGGATCACGATGTCGAGCGACGCCCCTGCCGGAATACGCTTGGCGGTTCCCGGCGGGAGAATCGTCGGCATGTCCCCCGGCGCGAAGAAAGTGAGCTGGGGATTGGGGTGCGCAGGCCCGTCCTTACTTCGCCCACGTTCTTCGACATAGACGTTGATGTGATGAACCACCACCGCGTCGCCGGGACGTGCCTCGGCGGCCTGCACCCCGCGGTCTTCGGTGAATCCGGTCGGCACCCGGAAGTGCTGATAACTCACAGCGCCCCGCGCGGGAACCTCAAACGGTTCCGGCATCGTGAAGACGACGTCCGGCGTACCGATCACCCATTTTTGGTAAGCGCTCGCCAGATGGTGCGATCAATCGGGGTGGGACGGCCGCTTTTGCCTAGCCCAACAGTTCCAGGCTCCCCATTGTCGCGCACCAACTGGCGAGCGCTAGGAAATTTCTTGAGAAAAAACTGATGGCGGAGTGTTAGAACGTTTTTCAATCGACGATAGTCCTTGAGGGGCGTGACCGTTTCCGTCGATTCGCGGACGTGAGTCCAGGGGCAATCCTCGTTGGGAAAAATGAGCCGACGTGAAATTGCAAGACGATCGTTCTCGCCCCGGCATTGCGGGGTGTTGGAGTCTCCACGAGCCTCAAGGGCATCAACTCGAATTATCGTGAGGCGTCTCGCGACGATTAGACTCCGCGCGGGATCGACTGAAACGTTCAAGACGGGAAGGCGAGCCTCCTGGCGAGCCGGGTCGATGCTCGGCTCAGCGGGAGCTTCGCCCTCCCAATAGGAATCAAGGCAGAACGCGTAAAAGATAACATCGGCCCCTCACTGCGGAGCGACCGACCCCTTGAGTTCCGCCATCAGCGACCACTCCTTCGCGAAAGACATCCAGGCGGCACGCTCCGGCGATCTGCAGTCGCAGGGACGTGTTTTGGAGTCGTGCCGGGAATATCTCCTGGCGATCGCCGGGCGGGGGATCGGGGTGGACCTCGCGGCCAAGACCGGGGCTTCGGACCTTGTTCAGGAAACACTGCTGGGGGCGCACGTCAATTTCTCGAAGTTCCGCGGCGGCTCGCGCGACGAGTTGCTGGCCTGGCTCAGGGCGATCCTTCAGAACCGGCTCGCCTACGCGGTACGGCATTATCGCGACACGGAGAAACGTCGAGTCGGTCGCGAGGTCGCGGGCGTCGAACTGACCGAGGGGGGCGCCCGGGATGCCAATTTCACGAACGTGACCACGCCGGGAACGTGTGCCGCGCGTCGCGAGACTCATGAGGCACTCCAGGCCGCCCTCGACCGGCTCCCGGAGGATTACCGCAAGGCCGTGTTGTGGCGTTGGAAAGAACAGCCCGATCCTCCTTCGCCGCTCGGGCACAAGAAGGAAGCCTGGGCACTCGCGTATTCCCCCGACGGCCAGACCCTGGCCTCGTCGAGCGACGACGGTACGGTCAAGCTCTGGGACGCCGCCACAGGGGATTTAAGGCGGACCTTGACCGGCTACCCCTCCCTGGTCGCTTCCGTCGCATACTCGCCGGACGGCAAGTTGATCGCGTCCGCAGGCTTCGATAAGAACGTCGGGCTCTGGGACGCCGCAACGGGCAAAAGGCTCGGGCTCCTGAAGGGGCATACGGGCTTCCTCCGCTCGGTCCGTTTCTCTCACGACGGCAAACTCCTGGCTTCCACCGGCAACGACATGACGGTCCGACTCTGGGACGTGGCGACGCGCGCGGCGAAGGGCGAGCCGCTGAAAGGTCATACCGGCATCCTCTACGCCGTCGCGTTCTCTCCGGACGGCCGATTCGTCTGTTCGGCGGGCGACGACCGGAAAGCGTTCTTCTGGGACGTTGTCACCGGGCGAAAAGTCTCGGAATTCGCGGTGGAAAGCAATATCCAGGCCATCGCTTTCTCTCCGGACGGAAAGACGCTCGCCACGACGGCGGTCGACGGCGGCATCACCCTTTGGGACACGGCTTCGGGAACCTCACGTCCTCCACTTCGCGGCCATTCGCTCGCGATCCTCGGAGTCACGTTCAGTCCCGACGGCAGAACGCTCGCCACGGCCGGTCGGGACAAGACCGTCAGGCTCTGGGACCCTGCCACGGGCCAGGAGTTATTGAGCCTCAAAGGCCACAAGGATCGCGTCCACGCCGTCGCATTTTCTCCCGACGGCTCGACCCTCGCCTCCGCGAGTTTCGACGGCGCGATCAAGATCTGGAGGACCGGGACGCGGGCGGAGTGAGGGGATGTGAACGCATTCGGAAAGCGAGTTCCCCGTCGAGTTTTTCAGTCGATCTCCGGGTACTCATCTTTAGCCTCGATCGCGATCTCCTCTCGTTCCATCAGCCTGCGAAGGTCGTCAGCGAGAAGGTTGTTCCAGACGAGTCCGCAATGGAGACACGCCTGGTAATTCTCGGGCAACATGACGGCGGTCGCCTGTCCGAAACGCCGCAGCATGTGTTTCACCCAGCGAATGCAACGGGCTGAAAATACTGACCGGATCGATGCATGCCGACACTACCGGACACGATCACATTGCTGCCGCATTGAGGACAAGGTTTGGACGCCATCACGGGCTCCCGGTGTTTGACTCGGTAACGTGCATCGGTGCGAGGCTGCCATTGTGTCCGTCGTGGAGGAAACTCATGGATTTGCGATAGGCTTCAGCACCTTCTGATTGCGCAAAAAATTCACACAAAGCCGCGTCCAGCTCGAAGGAAGCTTCTCGTTCTGCCGGACGCCGAAATCGTGGTCGCCGGTCACGTAGACGTGCAGCTCGGTCGGAACGCCGGCGCGCTTGAGGGCGATGTAGATGAAGGCGCTGTTCTCCGAGTCCGAGCCGCCGTAACTCTCCGTATCGTCCGACGCGTGGGCCAGGAAAACCGGCGGGGTGCCGGCCGGGATCTTGACGTGCGGCGAGACCTCGTCCTTCCCCTTGACCTTCAGATATCCGGAATAACACATGACGGCGAAGTCGGGTCGGGAACTCACCTCGTCGATGGCATCGATCGGGGGATAGAGGCCCTGACCGAAATTCGTAGCGGTCGCCAGCGCGAGGTGGCCGCCCGCCGAGAACCCCACGATCCCGATCCGCTTGGGGTCGATCCCCCACTCCGCGGCGCGGCTGCGGACGATCCGCATGGCGCGCTGGGCGTCGAGCTGCGGGCCGAGCGGGGGCTCTCCCTTGACATCGCCGGGACGCCTCGGGCAGCGGTACTTGAGGATGATGCCGGTCATCCCTTGCGAGTTCAGCCAGGCCGCGACTTCCTCGCCTTCAAGCTCCCACCAGAGATCCCAGTAGCCGCCCCCAGGACAGATCACCATCGCCGTCCCCGTGTTGTTGCCTTTCGGCGCCGGGTAGACGGTGATCGTGGGCTTGGTCACGTTCGTGATCAGCTTGGACGGACCGACGAGCGGTGACTGATGGATCCGGCTGGTCTCCTGCCCCTTGATCCCGACGTCGCCCGGAGTCTTCCCCGGCCAGACGTCGATGACGATCGGTTCGGCCGCGGACGCGGGCAACGACAGGAGTAAGAGTACGAAGGCGATTCGGTACACGGCGGAAACCCTCCGGACGGTGTGGCGAGTTTTTTAGGGTCCGGCTTGCGGACCGACATCGGCGTCCCAGCGGACCCTACAGTACAAGACGAATCGATTCTGCCGCCATGTGTTTCTGGTATCATCGGCCGGGATTTTGGGGCGTCATGTCCCGCAGGTATCCGAGGAGTTCTCTCGTGGCGGAACCACTGCAAGGCAGCCAGGTTGTCCCGGCGTTCAGCCCGCAAGCGCTGATGGCGTCGTACGTCCGTCGCCAGTTCGACGAGCTGTCCGACAGCTTCCTCACGGTCCTCAGGCATTTCCGCGACAGGACCTATCACACGCTCGACGCCCAGGGACAGCGGTTCGTCAATGAATTCGTCAAGCACTTCCTGACGCTCTTCACACAGGGCGATTACGTACCAGGGCCGGCGTACCAAATCGAGTTCGTCCGCCTTAACGCGACGATCTCCAACCTCGTCGCGCTTTCGAGCTTCGGCACGACCGACCCGTTCCTCGCCTTGCTCGCCGGCGGCCCCGCCGACTTCGCCAAGCTCCTGACTCTCTGCTCGGCCCGGAACAAAGCCGTGCCCGACCGCAAGTCGTTCTTTGACATCGACACACCCCTCGCCTGTTCCTGGTACGGCGCCTATGCCGAACTCTACCGCACGGGCCTGCTCGACCCGGTCGTCCTGAACAACCTCCGAGACCACTTCGCCTTCGAAGACGATCGGCTCGACGTCGTGAACCTCCCCTTGATGAGTTACTTCGGGTCGACCTATGTCGGCGAAGGACGCGACCGGGTCGTCCGTTCGGCGATCAACCGAGCCTGGAAGTCCGCCGCACGGCCCTTGCAAGAACTTGTCCGAAACCGGCCCGACCCTCGCAAGATCGCGATCCTCAGCAGCAGTTGGTCGCCGATCCACTCGGCCTACCGGATCACGAAGGCGTATGTGAATGCTTTAGCAGGATACCACCTCACGTTCGTCCCCCTGGGGTCGCGCAAGGGGCTCGATCTGAGCCTCTTTCAGGAGGTCAAGACTCTCGACGTCGACCGAAACGGCGTGGTCGACGTCCGGGGGCTCCTCGACAACGACTTCCAGATCGTCCTGTATCCAGACATCGGCCTTTCGACGCAGAGCATCATGTTGACCAACCTCCGGATCGCCCCGGTGCAGATCGCCACCCTCGGCCATTCCGTGAGCACGTGGGGCGCGGAGATCGACTACTTCTTCAGCGGAGACAGGGTCGAGCCTGCGGACAATCCCGAGCGCAACTACTCCGAACGGCTCGTCCTTTTGCCGGGATATGGGGCGGTCCACGAGCGCCCGGACTACACGCCGACGGGGCGGAGGAAGACGACCGAAGAGTTCCTCATCAACTGCCCGTGGAACGCCCAGAAGGCGAACCATCCGCTCGGACTGAATCTGAGGGAGATCGTTTCACGCGCGACAAAACCGCTACGCTTCCGTTTATTCGTGGGCGGGTCGCTCAACCGCCAGAACGATCACCTTCCGTTCGTCCGCGACCTGCAAAAACTTGTGGGTCATTCGGCGGTCGAGGTCGTGGGAGAACTCCCTTATCGAGAGTACATGGCCCTGATGGAAGCGGGTGACATCACCCTCGACGCCTTCCCTTTCGGGGGCTGCAACACGGTCATCGACAGCCTGTATCTCCGCAAGCTCACCGTCTGCCGTGAAGGGAACGTCTGGTACAACCGCATCGGCCCGGCGACGCTCCGTACGGTCGGACTTCCCGAGCTGATTGCGACTTCAGAAGACGAGTATGTCTCGATCACCCACAAAATGATTCATGACGACGTCTATCGAAACGAATTACAATCTCGGCTCGACCGGGCCGATCTCGACGCGACGGTCTTCAACCGCGACGAAGCCCGGTCGTTCCGCAAGGCGGTCGATTACCTGGTCGAGAACCATGATCGGTTAAGGCGGAGTGGAGACCGATCGGCGATTCGGATGGGGTATAGTGGATCACGGAAATCGGCAGCCCGATCCCGGGAAGATTCAGACCGAACTCCATGAGCAACTCAGGCGGCTCCAGATGGAGCCGGCCCGGGTGGTCCTGAAATGAGTCAAACCGTGACCGAAAGGAACCACCGCCGTGAAACGCACAGTGCTGGTCGCCGCCGTGTTGCTCGGCATTCCTCTTTCGGTGCTCGCCTGCCTCTGGGACAGCGACACTCCCGCGAGTGAAGCCAAGGGGATGCCCGAGGTGGTCGCCGTCTTGGCCGGTCGGTTCGAGCGGAACCCGCCGCTCTATTACGAAATGCGACTGAAGCGGGTCACGGCCGAATTACAGAGCCGCCCCGAAGACCTCGCCGCGTATGACGACGCAGGGGTCGCCTGCGACCGCCTTGGGCGCGGGGATGAGGCGATTTCGTGGATGAAACGGAAGCTCGCGATCCTGGAAAAGGTGGACCCTCCGGAAATCCAGGCAACCGACAACCGTTCTCGCCTTGAAGCGTCGAATCATCGTTACCGCTGCCACGCAAACCTCGGCACGTTTCTGGTCCACAGATGGGCACGTCAAGGTGCCGATCGCGCCAGGCTCGACGAGGTGAAGACGTCGCGCGACGAGATTGCCAAAGCCCTCGCGATCAACCCCGACGCCCACTTCGGTCGCGAGAAATGCCAGTTGCAGGCGATCGACTGGATCATCAGTCCGCCCGAATGGAAAGGGCGGCAGTACCTGCCCAACCTTCTCGGTTTTGGAGCCGGCGGGTACTCCGGAAAAGCAGTGGATCCGAAGGTTGCCGATGACGCGGTGCGTGGACTTTCGGGCCTGGTTGTCCTCGGGAACGCCTGGGAAAGTGTCGACATTTTTTATGCGCTCAACTTCGCGCTTCAACACGACAACATAGGCTTCGGCGAGATGCCCGAAGGAGGCCGGAATACACTGGCGTATCTCGCCTGGCTTCGGTGTTCTGAGTTGATCGACGCGGGAAAAGGGTCGATGCTTCCCGACGCTCCCAAGGGCGAGGATTTGAAGAAGTTGCTCGAAAGGCCCGAATTCATCCAACCGAACGAACTTCTCGACGCGGAGTTCAAGCGTCTTCGATCCGAGGCCGACGTTTGGCACAAAGCCCGCACCACCTTCATGACGAAAAGATTGGACGAGGGCTGCCACCCCGACACCGACCGGGATTTCTGGAAAGGTTACCACCAGGATCCCACCCCGGAGTTGTCGGCCATGTCGGTTCCCCAAGTTTTCAAAGAGCGGACGATGTGGAATGAGAGGGTCGCTCTGGCGGTGCTGATCGGGGTTCCCATCCTGCTCGTCACATTTGTCGTGGTCTTGGCGAAGTCCAAAGCGTCGAGCGATCGGAAGCGAGTTTTGCGAGAATTGTAGGGTCGGTCAGAGCAGCAACGGGTGCCACGAGGTTCGGTACTCCGAACCCGTGCGGGCCGGCCGAGTCCCGCGGCATGGGTTGAGTACAACCCGTGGCACCCGGAATACGACGGTTTCCGCATTGGTCGTCGGCCACGATTATCCATACATGGATCAATCGATCCACTTCGAATCGTCCGGGGTTCTTGATGACGTCACCGTCTGATGCTGATTCCGCATCGGTCGAAGAACGGGTCTATTTCCCCGGTCTCGACGGCCTTCGGGCCCTCGCGATCGCCATGGTTTACCTGTTCCACGACACGGAACTCGACCTGCTGTGGTGCCTGACGTCCTGGGTCTCCGTTCCGCTCGCGATGCTCGCCGACCCCTTGCTGGCGATGCTCGGCCTCCCTGAGATTTCCCTCCGCGTGCAAGCCGCCTTGACCCGTCCGTTTCGGGCCAACGGCTGGGTGGGGGTGCAGGTCTTCTTCGCACTCAGCGGATTCCTGATCACGACGTTGCTGCTCCGCGAGCGCGAACGGTTCGTGCGGGTCGACCTGCGGGCGTTCTGGGTGCGCCGGGCGTTACGGATCTGGCCGTTATATTACCTGATCGTGGCGGTCGGCTTCGTGGCGATCCCTTGGGCTCGCGGGGGAATGTCCCAGCCTGCCGGGCTCTGGGCGTACCTTGGCTTTCTCGCCAACTGGTGGATGATCGCCTGGTCGCCCCCGCCGTTCGACGCCCTCAGCGTCTTGTGGAGCGTTTGCGTC
>JAYUFP010000479.1:0-5361 GCA_043738665.1 Isosphaeraceae bacterium | reverse complement strand
GACCATAACCGCCCGAAGTACGGGCGGCGTCCGCCTGATAAAATCGTTCGAAAACATGGGGAAGCTGATCGGGAGGAATACCCGAGCCCGTGTCCCATACCTGGAGTATCGCCCGGTCTGCTTTGCGACCGACGCGGAGTGTCACCGAACCGCCGGGTTCCGTGAACTTGATTGCGTTATCAAGTAGGTTCGTCGTCAGTTGGCGGAGACGGGACGGGTCGCCTATGACCGTCACCGACTGAGGGGCATGCGTGACGAGGCGAACCCCCTTCTCCTCGGCGAGCGGGTCGAACATCTCGACGACCTCGCACGCCAAGGACGCAAGGTCGATCGCTTCACGCGCGAGGAGAACTTCCCCGGCGTCCGCGCGTGCCAGCAGGAGGAGGCCGTTCACGACGGTCGCGAGCCGCTCGCACTGCTCGCCGAACGAGGCGAGGGTGTTTCTGTATTCGTCCACGCTCCGCGGCTTTTGCAGGGCGATTTCGACCGCGACCCTCATCGCGCCGAGAGGACTTCTGAGTTCGTGCGAGGCGTCGACCGTGAAACGGACGGCCTGGGCGTGATAAGCGGCGAGACGGTCAAGCAGGCCGTTGATCGTCCCGGCCAACTCGTCGAGTTCGTCGCCGGACCCGGTCCGAGTCAACCTTTCCGTGAGGTTTTCGGGGTCCAGACGCCTCGCCGTCCTGATGCTCTCGGCGACCGGTCGGAGGGCCTGACGCGAAAGGAAGAGGCCGCCCGCGACCGCCAGGACGAGAAAAACGACTGCACCCCCGGCGACGCGCCGGTCGAACGCGGCGAGCGTTGACTCCGTTTCCGCGAGAGAAATCGCTAATTCCAGTGCAATGCTCCCGCCAACGGAAGGGGCGTGGAGCACCCGGTAGACTCCCCGGGGGTCGGAGAGGTCAATGGTTCGAGGCATTCCGGGCGGGATCGGCCGGTCGGCGAGACGAAGGGCCACGGCGGTACGAGGGGTGACTGACGACCGGCCCGACTCGCGGAACACCACGATGAGCCCTTCTGCTTCGTAGGCCGAGACCTCACGCTGGATCTCCGACAGGAGTTCCAACCTTCCGTGCGGAGGATCACCCGTGATTCCCGCCAGAAGTTCCGCGGCCTTCCGTTCGAGGAACGCGTCGTTCCTCACTTCAAGGACCCGGCGGAGGCCGTGATGGACCCACGCGAATCCCACCACGAGCGACGCGGCGAAGACGAGGCTGGTCCAGAGAGTGAGCCGGGTCCGGAGGCCCAATGGCCTACTCTTCGCGGAGCACATAGCCTACCCCCCGGAGCGTATGGATCAGGGGCCGGTCGAACCCCCGGTCAACCTTGTTCCTGAGACGGTTGATGTGGACGTCCACGACGTTGGTCAGCCCGTCGAACTCGAAGTTCCAGACGTGTTCCTGGATCATCGTCCGGCTCACGACCTGCCCGGCGTGCCGCATCAGGTAATGGAGCAGCGTGAACTGCTTCGCCGACAATTCGATCCGCTCGCCGCCTCGCTCCACCGAGCGGGCCACAGGGTCGAGGACGAGGTCGCCGACCTTGAGGAAGGAAGGCTGAACCTCGGGGCCCCGCCTGAGTACGACGCGGATGCGGGCCAGGAGTTCGGCGAACGAGAAGGGCTTGACGAGGTAGTCGTCGGCACCGGCGTCGAGCCCTTCCACCCGATCGGTCACCTCGCTCCTGGCGGTCAGAAAAATGGCCGGCGTAGAAACACTCCTCGCCCGGAGGCCCCGCAAGATGTCGAGACCGTCCCGGCCGGGGAGCATCCGGTCGAGAATGAGGAGGTCATACACTCCGGTCGATGCGTATTCAAGACCGCGGTTGCCTTCGGTCACGAGGTCCACGGCGAACCCATGCTCGCGGAGGCCCTGTTCCAGATAAGGCCCCATGTCCGGGTTGTCTTCGACCACGAGGACTCGCATCGGCGGGCAGATCCTCATCCGGGTTCTGGGAAGCACGAGGAATTCTAAGCCAAAGCAGCGCCACGACCTCGGAATATTACAAAACAGTCATGTTCGGGTCACGCGGCTGCAATGTCGGGCGGGTACTCTTGCCTCACCTTGACTCGAAAGGGAGGCCGCAATGCGTCGATCGTGCAATCAGAGAAGAAATCGCGCCTTTACTCTGATCGAACTTCTGGTGGTCATCGGCATCATCGCCGTGTTGATTGCCCTTCTCTTACCCGCCGTCCAGGCCGCCCGCGAGGCCGCCCGGCGCGCCCAGTGCGTCAACAACCTCAAGCAGATCGGCCTGGCCCTGCATAACTATCAGGGCTTGCTTCAGACCTTCCCGCCGGGCTACGTCTCGAACTTCGATGCGGGCGGAAACGACACCGGCCCCGGTTGGGGATGGGCCGCCATGCTCCTGCCCCAGATGGAACAGAAGCCGCTCTTCGACGCGGTCAATTTCAGCCTGCCGATCGAAGCCCCTTCCAACCTGACGAGCCGGTTGCCCCTCATCGGGGTCTACCTCTGCCCGTCGGACAACGTCGAGCCGTCATGGTGGGCGATGGTACGGAACCCTAGCGGCGTGCCCACGCAACGGATCTGTCAGGTCGCCCCCTCGAATTATGTCGGCGTCTATGGGACGAGTGATCCCGGAATCGACGGCGACGGGATCTTCTTCCGGGACGGCAACGTGGGACTTCGCGACATCACCGACGGCACCTCCCAGACGATCGCCGTGGGTGAGCGGTCACACAGCCTTGGACAAGCCACTTGGGTCGGATCGATCACGGGTGCGGTTCTATTCCCGGTGGACAACGACGGCGTGGGCTACCCCCGGGCCGAGAGCGGCCCCGGGATGGTCTTGGGACACGCGGGAGGACGCCTCGGGCCGGGGGACCCGAACGGCGAGGTCAACCAATTCTACAGCCGACATGCGGGCGGACTGAACTTCCTGTTCGCCGACGGGCATGTCTCATTCCTCAAGACCTCGATGAACAACAAGACGTTCCGGGCCCTCGCGACGCGGGCCGGGGGCGAGTCCGTTTCGGGAGATTACTGAGATGAAGAAGGCGTTTTTCGGTACGCTCTTGATGGTTGCATTCCTCGGTTGCGAGAACGAACCGAAGAGCGATGACATCGTTCCGATCGAGCAGGTATCCCCCAAGGTCATGGAGGCCGCTCGCAAGGAACTGCCCGGCCTCACATTCGACACGGCTTACAAGATGAAAATCGACGGAAAAGACGCCTTCGAAGTTCGGGGCAAGGACAAGCGCGGCAAGGTTCGGGAGGTGGAGGTGTCGGCCGCGGGTGAAGTCCTCGGCATCGAATAGCCGAGCCTGATCACTCCGCAACGACTGTTTTTCAAGGGTTCCGAAGGCGGCCGAAGAATGAGGAAAAAGTGATGTCTGGAACGTAGCGATTGATGGTCTTGGCGGTCGGCCTGACGATCCTCTCTTCCACGTCAGGGAAGGCGGCGGACCCGGCGGGGAAAGTGACCGTACTGGAAACGCCCGATGGCGGCATCCAGCCGCAGGCCGTGATCTCGCTTGATGGTGCAATCAGTTTGATCTACTTCAAGGGCGAGCCCGGCGGCGGCGACGTCTTCCACGCCCGTGCCGAACCCGGGCAGACGCGGTTCTCGGAGCCGGTCCGGGTCAACAGTCAGCCCGGCAGCGCCGTCGCGATGGGGACCATCCGCGGGGCCCAGATCGCGCTGGGCCGCGGGGGCCGGGTCCATGTCGCCTGGAACGGCTCGGGCGGGGCCCACCCCGCGAACCCGATCGAGGGCTCTCCGATGCTTTATACGCGGTCGAACCCGGAGGGGACCGCGTTCGAGCCCCAACGGAACCTGATGCGGAAGACCTACCAACTCGACGGGGGAGGATCGGTGGCGACCGACCGGGAGGGAAACGTCTACGTCGGCTGGCACGGCCGGTCTGATGCCACACCCGAGGGCGAGAAAGGCCGTCGATTCCTCGTGGCACGCTCGAAAGACGACGGGGAGACTTTCGCCCCTGAAGCGCCGGCACTGTCCCGGGAGACCGGAGCCTGCGGCTGTTGTGGAACCCGCGCCTTTGCCGATTCACGCGGGACCGTCTACTTCCTCTACCGCGCGGCCACCGACAACACCGGCCGCGACATGACTCTACTGACATCGCGCGACGGCGGCGAACACTTCGACGGGACGGCGATCCATCCCTGGCGGCTCTTCGCTTGTCCGATGAGCAGCGAATCACTCACCGAGAGCGCATCGGGCGTCACGGCGGCGTGGGAGACCAACGGGCAGGTGTTCTTCAGCCGGATCGACCCGAAGACGCTCGAACCGGCCAAGCCCGTCGCCCCGCCCGGCGGCGGCGACCGCAAGCACCCGGCGGTGGCCGTCAACTCCAAAGGCGAGACGCTTTTGGCCTGGGCCGAGGGGACCGGCTGGCAACGCGGTGGTGCGCTGGTCTGGCGGATCTTCGACCCAGCCGGTCGACCGACAAGTGAATCCGACCGTGTCGAGAAGGGAGTGCCGGTCTGGGGCCTGCCGACGGTCGTCGCCCGTCCTGACGGCGGGTTCACGATCATTCACTGAATAAGGGATTGCTTGATCGGAGCCCGGACAGCGCGGGGCATTCCGGGCCTCTGATTGTGCGATCTCGGTTGATTGCACGATCAGGGCTTCCGTTAATCACTTTGCTGCGGAGGCACTGGATTAACGAGTTTTAATGATCTTTTAAGGTGACTCAACGGCCCCGGCCGGGACAATGGCGTCCGGTGGAGGGACCGTCATGCCGCGCTTGCTTGTCGTCGAGGATCAGAAGAAGCTCCTGGCCAGCCTCCAGCGCGGGCTGGAGGAAGAGGGCTACGATGTCGTGGCCGTCGTGACCGGGGAGCAAGGTTACTACGCGGCGACCACCGAGGAGATCGACGCCGTCGTTCTCGACCTGATGCTGCCGGGGCGAGACGGGCTCAAGGTGCTACGCGATCTCAGGGCCAACGGCTTCGACAAACCGATCTTGATCCTGACCGCCAAGGACACCGTGGAGGACCGCGTCCACGGGCTCGATGCCGGTGCGGATGACTATCTCGTCAAGCCGTTTGCGTTCGCCGAACTCCTTGCAAGGCTCCGCGCGTTGTTGCGACGCGGTGTCACGGGACGAGAAACGTTCCTTCGCGCTGACGACCTGGAACTGGACCTGCTCGCCCGCCGTGTCGTCCGCGCCGGGGTCGAGCTTGATCTGACCAAGCGTGAGTTCGAGTTGCGTGAGTACCTGCTCCGTCCCAAAATCGCCATCGTCACCCGCGACATGATCGCCCGCGACGTCTGGAAAGACGCGAACGGCACCCTGACCAACTCCATCGACGTCTACATCACGCTCTTGCGGAAGAAGGTCGAACGCACGGGGCTGAGGCAGCTCATCCACAC